>DATLGG010000185.1:0-3805 GCA_035540615.1 Actinomycetota bacterium
CTTGCCGCGGACCTGGTTGATGGCCGTCGTGCTCTGGGCGTACGTGATGATCGAATGCGCGATCGCGTCGCTCATCTGGTCGAGGCCCAGGTCGCTGTTGTTCTCGTAGTCATCGCAGGCGGCGTGGTAGCAGGGGTCGAAGGCGACCCCCGCAAGGCCCCCGTAGATGTCCGCCTGCGCGGCAGTCTTGATCCCCTCGGCGCCCGTGAACAGACCGCCCGCTGGGATCCCCACGTCGATGAACGGCCCGTAGTCCGACCGTCCGTTGAACGGCGTGGGCGCGCTCTCGAGCCCCTGGCTCGCGAAGTAGTCGACGAAGAGCTGCTCGATCGTCTCCGACCCGGCAGGGCCCGCCACGCCGCTCGGCAGCTCGGCCGAGTTGTCGCCGTCGTACACGAACCGGACGAAGTTCGGGGACCCCACCATGTCGAAGTTGAGGTACAGCGCGATCTTGTCCCGCTCGGCCTGCGTCAGCGATGTCACGTATTCACGAGCGCCGATGAGGCCCGACTCCTCCGCGCTCCACCAGGCGAACCGGATCGTGTTGAACGGCTTCACCTTCGCCATCTGGATCGCCGTCTCGAGGATGGCCGCCGAGCCCGAGCCGTTGTCGTTGATGCCCGGTCCCGCGGTGACCGAATCCAGGTGCGCGCCCGCCATCACCACGTTCTGCGGGTTCTGGATGCCGGTCTTCTCGGCGAGGACGTTGTAGGTCGGCAGCGTCTCTTCAGCGGTATCCGTCAGGACCCGCATGATGACCGGCCCCGAGGTTAGCTGCGAGGCGAGCGACTGCCCCAGGCTCTGCGTGATCCCGAGCGAGGGGATCGCCGAGAGGCCGGTGGCTCCCAGCGTCCCGTTGATGACGCCCACGGTGTTGTTGTAGATCAGGATCGCCGATGCCCCGGCTGCGGCGGCGTTGTCCGTCTTGATCCGGAAGGTGCACGCGCCCCTGCTGACGAGCGCGATCGACCCCGCCGGGAGGGCGGCGAAGTCCGCCGGGTTGCAGCCGAGGACGCCCGCACCCAGGTGGAAGACCGGCGCCGTCACGCTCCCGCTACCGGAGTAGCTCATGATCCGGAAGTCGTTGCCGTTCACGTAGGTGACGGCGTTCGGGGAGACCTGCGCCAGCTGTGACGTCGTCCTCTCGAAGAAGGCCTCGTAGTCGAACTCGTGCACGACCGGCTGGTACCCGGCCGCCTCGAGCTGCTCGATCACGTACTCCGCGCTCTTCCCGTGCCCGGGAAGGCCGGCGAAGCGGTTCCCTCCGTTGGCGTCCGCGATCTGCTGCCACGCCTGCTGGTGGCGGCGAACCCCCTGCAACGTGACTGCCTCCCGCAGCTTCGCGGAGGTGTTCGGGTTCCCATCCGCTCCCGCCGGCAGCGCAGCCGCCAGGAGCCCCACCGCCAGCGCAGCGGCGACCAGCGCCGTGCGCATCCACGTCCTTCGATCGTCCATCCAGCACCTCCCTGCTCACGGAGTGCCGGTCCCATCGATCGGCCCCCTCCCTGGAAGCAGAGGGTTCGACGCGCGCTGCCCGTCCACCTTTTTCTTTCCTTGCGGATCGGAGCGTCCCCGTGACCTCAGTCGTCGCCGGAACCCGGTCCCCGGTTGGAGCCGGAACGGCTGCCTCCGTCGAGGCACCGAGGGTCGTTCCGGTGCTCAGGCTCGTCGCAGGGCCCGGAAACGTCGACGCCGGTGGTGGGGGTCGCGGAGGGGCTTCCGGACGGCGAGGCCGTGGGTGTCGGCAGATCGCCGAGGACCGGCAGGGCCGGCTGGGCGGCGCCGCCGCCGACCAGTGCGTATGCCGCGAGCGTGAGGCCGACCGAGAAGATCAGCCCCGCCAGGGCCCACCCGAGGGCCGGCAGCCACGCCCGGTCGGTCCTCATCGGGCCCTCGTGGGCGGGGGCGCCGGAAGCTCGATCTCGACGCGCGCCCCGCCGCCCGGGCCCGGGCCCACGCGCACCTCGCCCTCCCAGCGCTCCGCCAGATCGCGGACGATCGCGAGGCCGAGGCCGGACCCGCCGGCGGGGGCTTCGGACCCCCGGTAGAACCGCTCCAGGACCCGCGCGGCCTCCTCGTCCCGTATCCCTCGGCCGCGATCCTCCACGGCCAGCATCGCCCGGGCGCCCGCCGCCCGCGTTTCGATCGTCACGGCACCACCGCCGTGAACGAGCGCGTTCTCGATCAGGTTGTCGAGGATCTGCTCCACGTCGGCCGGGTTGGCAGCGGCCCGAGCGTCGTCGCCGGTGGCGTTGATCGGCCTCCTCGCTTGGGCCAGGCGGGCGCGCCAGCGGTCGACCGCGGCGGCAGCGAGGTCTCCGAGCGAGGACTCCCACGGCCCCGTCCGCTCCACGCGGCGCGACAGGACCAGGAGCCGCTCCACGATGGCCGTGAGCCGATCCACCTCGTGGTCGGCGGCCTCGAGCTCGGGACGGAGATCCTCCGGCGCGCCGGCGAGCGCCGCCTCGATCCGGAGCTTCAACGCCGTGAGCGGGGTCCGCAGCTGGTGCGAAGCGTTCCCCGCGAACCGGCGCTGGGCCCGCACCGTGGCCTGGAGCCGCTCCGCCATCTCGTCGAAGGACGTGGCGACCTCCCGGATCTCGCGGGGGGCCCGGACCTCGCCGGTGCGGACGCCGAGGTCTCCCCGGCCGAGCCGGGCCGCGGATGCCGCGAGCCGCCGGAGGGGCCGGGCGAAGGACCCGGCCAGCGCGAACGCGATCGCGAGACCGGCCAGGAGAGCAGCCGAACCGACCACCCCGAGGGCGAGATAGGTGCGAGGAAGCCCGGCTCGCACGCGGTCGAGCGGCACCTCGATCCCGACCGCGCCGACCACCTCTCCCTCCTCCACGATCGGCACGGACGTGCCCACCACCTCGGGGCCCTCCCCCCTGCGGACCTCGCTCACCGGCGCGCGGGAGCCGAGGGCGCGGAGGACCTCCGTCGCGGCGTCCCCCGGAGGCGTCCCCGACGAGTCCGCGACGACGGCACCGGCGGCGTCGACGACCGTGACCCGGCCGCCGATCACGCGCGCCGCGTCGGCGATCACACGGGGGATCTCGTCCTCGTCCTCCCGCGGGTCACCGACCGCCGACGCGATGGCCTGGGCCTGGGCCAGTGAGCGTCCCTGCGCCTCGGCCACGACCCTCCGCTCGAAGCTCAGCGCCAGGGGGATGCCGAAGGCGACGATCACCGTCAGCACGATGTAGGCGAAGGCGAGGACGAGGCGGGCGCGGACCCCCGTGACCGCCTCCTACCCCTCGACCTCGGCCGCGGCCGCGAAGCGGAACCCCACCCGGCGAACGGTCGTGATGTAGCGGGGTTCCGCCGCATCGTCCTCGAGCTTCTTCCGCAGCCACGAGATGTGCACGTCGAGCGTCTTCGTCGGGCCGAACCAGTGCGGGTCCCAGACCTCGTCCATGATCTCCTCGCGCCGCAGGACCCGCCCGGCGTTCTCCATCAGGAGGCGCAGGAGGTCGAACTCTCGAGCGGCGAGCGCGACCGGCTCTCCGTCCTTCGTCACGAGCCGGGCCTCCGGATCGAGCTCCACCCTCCCGATCCGGATCGTCCCGCCGCCGCCGCCGGGCGCGGCTCGCCGGAGCACCGCACGGATCCTCGCGACGAGCTCACGCGCCGAGAACGGCTTCACGACGTAGTCGTCGGCGCCGAGCTCCAGCCCGACGACGCGGTCGACCTCCTCCCCGCGGGCGGTCACGATGATGACCGGGACGTCGGAGGTCGAGCGCATCTCGGCGAAGAGGTCGCGCCCGTTGCCGTCGGGGAGCATGAGGTCGAGGAGCACGAGGTC
>DATLGG010000186.1:0-5894 GCA_035540615.1 Actinomycetota bacterium
GGACGATCGCGAGGATCCCGATCAGGAGGAACCCCGGCAGCCAGAGCATCGCGTCCTCGGGCATGCTTGGGAGCCCCACCGGGTTGCCCTCAGCGAGGCGCTTCCACAGCCACGCGTCGACGATCCCGAGCACGATCGCGAGCTTGAGGAGGCGACGCCGGCGCGTCCGCTCCCGGATCCGGGCGACATCGGCGCGCCCCGCCTTCACGAGCTTCGACTGTCCGAGGGTCGCCGCAACGCTGTTCGTCACCGCTCCCGCCGCCCCTGCTGTCTCGTTCGTCATGTCCTGCCTCCCTGGGCCCGGGGCGCTCGGGTCTCCCTCGATATTCCACGGCGGGGGGCACATCCCTGCCCAGCGCTACGTACCTTCCTGTATGGTTCTCGGGCTCCGCCGACCGGACACTTGAGGGATGCCGAGGAAGCCCCAGTTCGAGCGCGAAGACGCGCGACTCGTCGGCGGGCTCCTGCGGGACCTGCGGCGCGCGGCTGGGTTCCGGGCGGTGAAGGACGCGGCGGCCGCGGAAGGCTCCCCCGCGGCTCGTCAGACGATCTACGCCTACGAGCGAGGCGGCCTGTGCCCGAGCCTGCCGCAGTTCCTCGAGCTCGTCGAGTTCTACGCGCTGAAGGCCCCCGCAGCAGACCCCGCGATCCGGCACATGGCGATCGCGGCGATCCACCGGGCCCTCGCGCTCCCGATGTACCACGTGCGGAGCGCGCTCGAGCTCATCGAGCGGCTCCAGCCCGAGCCGTCCCGCGCGCGCCGCCGCGGTGGCGCCGCGAGCGAGGACGAGGAAGGATAGGCGCGTGATCGAGGACATCGACCACGTGGGCATCGCCGTCGGGGACCTGGAGACCGCGGTGGAACGCTACCGGGCCGCGTACGGCATCGAGCCGGCGCACCGGGAGACGGTCGAGGAGCAGGGCGTCGAGGAGGTCCTGTTCGCCGTCGGGACCTCCTACATCCAGCTCCTGCGCCCGCTCGGGCCGGAGACACCGGTCGGACGGTTCCTCGAGAAACGCGGGGAGGGCATCCACCACGTGGCCTATCGCGTGCGGTCGGTCCGCGAGGGGCTCGACCGCCTCCGCGCCGAGGGGCACCGCCTGATCGACGAGGAGCCCCGGCGGGGGTCGCGCGGCACGACGATCGCCTTCGTCCACCCGAAGGCCTTCGACGGCGTCCTGATCGAGCTCGTCGAAGAGGGCTAGGGCAGGTCGGTCAGGCCCTCCCGCGGGGCGCTCACGAGCGCGGCCATGTTCCCCTCGGGGTGCTTGTTCTCGCCCATGAGCTGATGGGCGGTCCCGATCTCGTCGAACGCGAAGGTCCGCGACAGGCACGGGTCGATGCGCCCGTCCATCACGAGCTGGTTGAAGGCGAGCGACTGCTCGTCGTTGGCGAAGTGCGAGCCCTGGAAGCGCTTCTGACGCATCCACAGGTACCGGAGGTCCACGACCGCGTTGTAGCCGGTGGTGCCGGCGCAGATCACGACCATGCCGCCGGTGTCGGTCACGAACATCGAGGTGGGGATCGTCGACTCACCGGGGTGCTCGAACACGATGCGCGGCGAGCGCTTCTCGCCGAGCGCCTCCCAGATCGCCTTCCCGAACGCCTTCGCCCCCTTCGTCCACTCGGCGAACGCCTCTTCGTCGGTCCAGTGCGGGAGCATGCCCCAGTGGTCGAACTCCCTCCGGTCGATCACGCCGACGGCTCCCAGCTTGCGGCAGAACTCGGCCTTCGACTCGTCGGAGACGACGGCGACAGCCTTGCCGCCCATCTCGCGCACGATCTGGATCGCCATGCACCCGAGTCCGCCGGCGCCGCCCCAGATCAGGACGACGTCGTCAGGCTGCACGGTGTGCGGCGGCCAGCCGAGGAGCATGCGGTAGGCGGTGGCGCCGACGAGCGTCGGCGCGGCGGCCTGCTCCCAGGTGAGCTGTGGCGCCTTCGGCATCAGCTGATGGGCCTGGACCTTCGTGAACTGGGCGAACGAGCCCCAGTTCGTCTCGTAGCCCCAGATCCGGAAGGACGGGTGCAGCATCGGGTCCTCGAGCGCGTCGGCCTCGCGATCCCACTGCCCGCAGTGCACGACGACGTGGTCGCCGACCGCCACGTTGGTCACGTTCTCGCCGACCGCGTAGACGACGCCGGATGCGTCCGACCCCCCGATGTGGAAGTCGTCGGGCTCGCCGAGCTTCGCGTGGACCTTCGTGATGTCGACCGGGATGCCGCGCGCCGCCCAGACGTTGTTGTAGTTGATGCCGGCGGCCATCACGAGCACGAGCGCGTCGTCGGGCCCCACCTCCGGCACGGGGATCTCCTCGACCTGGAAGGCGTCCTCCGGCTCACCGTACCGCTCCGGCCGGATCACGCTGGCGTGCATGCGAGCGGGAACCTCGCCGAGTGGCGGGATCTCGCCGATCTCGTACAGGTCCTTGGCCACGGCTCCTCCTGGACGCTCGGTCTGGTTACTGCTCAGTAGGTTATACCGCGGCCGGGGCGGGCGGCAACCTGCCTATCGGGCGGGCGGAGCCGGCAGGTAGTCGACCTCGACGCCGATCAGTTCGTAGACCGGCTTGGCACGCCGATCGGCGCTCACGAGCGTCGCTCCATGCTCGAGCGCCGTCGCCGCCAGCGCAGCGTCATGGATGGCTCCGCCTCCCAGACCGCCACCTGCCACCGCCTCGAGGATCCGACGGTAGCCGGCAGGCGCGAGCGTCAGCCAGGGTGCGGGGAACCGCTCCGCGAGCCATCGGCTGACCGCTCCGGCTGGCGCTCGGTGCGGGGGCGGGAGCCTGGTGAGCACCGCGAACGTCTCGAGCGCTGCGTGCGCCGGGAGACGTGCGCCCTCCCCCAACGTAGCCACCGCGTCCCGATGGAGCGTGTGCCAAGGGGCGAAGGCGGCCACCGCCACGCTCGTGTCGAGCGCGATCACCGCCGGATCCGCTCGAGCGTCTCCCGGACGGTATCGGGCTGGAGGGGCGGGAGCTCCCGGTCGGGCACGGCAACCAGGCCCTGCTCGCCCTCCTCGAGGCGCATCGGCGTTGCGGCCGGCTCGATCTCGATGGCGCCGTCACGCTCGGTGATCTCGATCTCGGTGCCGCCTTCCAGCCCCAACCGGTCCCGGATGCTCTTCGGGATGACCACACGCCCGGCGCCATCGATGGTGGTTTTCATGGTAGGAAAATACCATCCCTCATGGGCCCGCGGGAAGCGACGCCTCCGGGCAGGTGGCTGCGCGGGGACACCACCGACACCAGGCACCCGGCCGGAGCGTTGGCTGGCGATCTCCCAGGAGCTCGACGTGGCGCTCCACCGCGGCGGCGACGCGGCGCGCGGCAGCTTCGAGCACGTCCTCGGTCACGTCCTCTGGTCGGTAGGACCCGTCGTCGAGCAGGAGCGTCGCCACGCGGAACGGGGGGACGCCGAAGCGGAGCGTCGCCAGGAGGGCGTAGAAGCGCAGGTCGTCGGCGAACTCCGCCCGGCTCGCGCCGGTCTTCAGCTCGACGAACAGACGGGTCGCCTGCGCCGGCGCCGACTCGTCCGGACGGAAGAGACAGAGGTCGATGGCGCCGCTCAGCACGAGGCGCCCGCGGGCGACCTCCGCCTTGATCCGCAGCTCGGGGATCGGCGCCCACTGCTTCTTGAGCGGCGGCATCGTCGCGCGGAAGAGCGCCAGCCGGCGCGCGCCCTCGGAGATGAGCCACGCGGCGTCGACCGGATCGAGCGTGCCCACGAACCGGTCGAACTCCGGGTCCGAGCGCCGCATCCGCTCGATCGCCTTCTCGGCGAGCTCCGGCTCGGGCAGGCGCGGCCCGATCACGTCGGTCTCGATCGCGCGGTGGACGACCTTCCCGACCGCGAGCGGGAGGTTCATCTCGAAGACGTTCTCGCCCATGATCCGGGCCTGGTACATGCCCTCGCAGCGCGCGTGGAGGTCGGCGAGGCCGGTCTTCGAGATCCAGACCTGCTCCCCCTCGCGCAGCGAATCGAGGGCACCGCCGGCCTGGCGCTCGATCAGGGCGACGAGACGCTCGGGCAGCTCGCGCGGGAAGCTCGGCCGCGGATGGTCCCGGCCGAGCAGCTCGACGAGGGTTCGCTCCTGGACGGGCGTCAGCTCCACACGGATAGGCTAGCCCCCGCCACCGACACGATCGCGGAAGCGAAAGGAGATCCCTCACATGCCGATCTACCGATCCGAGGCCGGGGACGCGGCCCTCGTGAGCCTCGAGCCCGATACGGACCTGCTGGAGGGTCTCCTCGCGGCTGCGAAGGATCTCGACATGCGCGCGGGCTGGATCCAGGTGATCGGCGCCGCCAAGAGGCTCGCCTACGGCGTCTACGACCAGAAGACGCAGGAGTACCGGACGTTCGAGGAGGAGGGCCAGTTCGAGATCGCGGCCGCGATGGGCAACGTCTCGCTCAAGGACGGGGATCCCTTCGTTCACCTGCACATCGTGGCCACCCGGCACGACGGCAGCGCCATCGGCGGCCACCTGATGCCCGGCACGACGGTCTTCGTGGCCGAAGCGTGGCTCCAGCGTCTCGCCAGCGAGACGGTCCCCGTCCGCGAGATGGACGAGCGGCGCGGTCTCGCGCTCTGGCGATAGACTCGGCGACGGCCATGGCGACGACGCGCGACCCCGAGCAGGAGCAGGTGACCGACCCGCGCCTCGCGGACCTCGCGAAGCGCACGGCCGAGGCGCTCCAGGCGGGTGGCGAGGGCGCGGTCTCGCGCCAGCACGAGCGCGGGAAGCTCTCGGCCCGCGAGCGCCTCGAGATCCTCCTCGACCCCGGTTCCTTCGTCGAGACCGACATGCTCGCGCGGCACCAGGCGCACGGGTTCGGGATCGAGAAGACGCGCCCGTACGGCGACGGCGTCATCACCGGATGGGGAACCATCGACGGCCGGAAGGTCTTCGTCTACGCGCAGGACTTCACGGTCTTCGGCGGGTCCCTCGGCGAGACGCACGCCCAGAAGATCTGCAAGGTGATGGACCTCGCGATGTCGACGGGGGCGCCGGTCATCGGGCTGAACGACTCCGGGGGCGCGCGGATCCAGGAGGGCGCGGCCTCGCTCGCGGGCTACGGCACGATCTTCGACCGCAACGTCCGCGCGTCCGGCGTCATCCCCCAGATCAGCGTCATCATGGGCCCCTCGGCCGGCGGCGCCGTCTACTCCCCGGCGGTCACCGACTTCATCTACATGGTCGAGGAGACCGCGCACATGTTCATCACCGGGCCCGAGGTGATCAAGACCGTCACCGGCGAGGACGTGACGTTCGAGGAGCTCGGCGGCGCGCAGACGCACGCCTCGCGCAGCGGCATCGCGAGCTTCATCGCCGAGAACGAGGAGGAGTGCCTGCGACAGGTCCGCTACCTGCTCTCGTTCCTGCCGTCGAACAACATGGAGGACCCGCCGGTCTACGCGAGCGCCGACGACCCGGAGCGGCTCGTGCCCGAGCTTAACACGATCGTGCCGGAGTCGCCGAAGGAGCCCTACGACATGAAGGACGTGATCCGGGCGATCGCGGACGGGGGCGAGTTCTACGAGGTCTTCCCGCGCTGGGCGATGAACATCGTGATCGGGTTCACGCGGATGGACGGCATGCCGGTCGGCGTCGTCGCGAACCAGCCGAAGGTGCTGGCCGGGACGCTCGACATCGAATCGAGCGAGAAGGCCGCGCGGTTCATCCGCTTCTGCGACGCGTTCAACATCCCGCTCGTGACGCTCGTCGACGTGCCCGGGTTCATGCCCGGGACGGCGCAGGAGTACGGCGGGATCATCCGCCGTGGGGCGAAGCTCCTCTACGCGTTCACGGAGGCGACGGTCCCGAAGCTCACGGTCATCACCCGCAAGGCCTACGGCGGGGCGTACGTCGTCATGAACTCGAAGCAC
>DATLGG010000187.1:0-3033 GCA_035540615.1 Actinomycetota bacterium
CGCGGACGCCATCCCGGTCCAGGTCCCCGAGAGCGATCGCGCGCGGAAAGGCCGAGGGAACCGCCATCCGGCCGAAGCTCGGGCCCTCGTCGCTCGGTGCCGCTCCGGAGGCTGGAGGGCTGCCGAACAGCACGACGACCAGGGCTGTCGCGACGAGCGCCGTCCGGGGCGGTGACCCCGAGGTGGCGCGTCGCGAGGTCGATCCGTCTCGAGTGCGGGCCGAGGACACGATGTGGATGGATTCGCGGCCGGTTACGCGGGACCCTCGTCAGCCGTCGGCGGACCCGCCGCCAGCTGATGATGCGCCCGTCCCCGGCTCAGCCCCGTTGCGGCCACCTCCCGGCAGGGCTAGCATCCGGCTGCTTCGAGGACGACGCCGGAGGATGCATTGGCGACCGCGGTCGGCATCATGGATCGGGACAGCTGGCGAGCTCGAACCGACATCCTCGCGACCGTCGACCCCCAGCGGCGTCAGGTCCTCTCGGTGCCCCGCGACCTGTGGTGCGATCCCGTCAGGAACCGCGTGAACGTGGCCTTCGCGCGCGGTGGCCATGATCTGCTGGTCTCGTGCCTCGCGAGCATCGGCATCGAGGCTCAGCACAGCGTGTGTCTGCGACGACTCGCCGTCGAACGCGCGCTGGAAGGCGTCACGGTCACCGTGCCGGTGCGAACCCCGCTGAGGTTCTGGTACCCGCTCGCTCCCCAAGCGCCGATCGAGGATGGGCGGAAACCGGTCGACTTCGATCCGCCCGAGGCGGAGCTGTCCGGCGAGCGTCTGCACCAGTGGATGGGGGCGCGGATCGCGCGGACGGGCCCGTCCTCGGACCTGCACCGCATCCGTCGCCAGCAGATGCTCGTCGTCGCGCTCCTCGAGCAGGGCTTCGACTTCACCAGCTTCGTCCGCGATCCCGATCTCGTGAAGACGTCGTCTCCTCGAGTGCTCGAGGAGCTGCGCCAGGTGGACGCTTCCTGGACGTTCGAGGTCTTCGACCGCGTCGTCCCGGCGAAGATCGACGACAAGGAGGTGCTGGTACCTGCGCCCGTCAGCGACGCTCCCCCGGCGTGAGCTCGGGGACCTCGTCGTCCGGCCACTCGATATGGGGATCGTCGCGGCGGGGTAGCCACCTCCCCCAGCGGAAGCCGAGGTCTTCGAAGTGGCGAGCGAACCCTGCGGGAACTGGGTCGTCCGGTGTCCAGACCCCGCCGGGGGGCTCCACCCCGGGCGGCGTCGAGAAGAAGTCCCACGCCGCGGCGTACGCGTGCCGCGAGTAGACCGATCCGCCACGGACGGGACGGCAGACGTAGCTGTCGATCCTGCGGACCGCCCACGGTTCTCTGGCAGCCCGCTCGCAGGCGAGGGCGAACCGAGCGAGGAGCGCGCGGTTGACGACGACGTCGATGCCCCACGGAGTCGTGTAGCGGCGGTGCTGCGACGGATCGCAGGGCCGCATCAGCATCCTCAGGCCGATCCTCCAGCCCGTGCCGTTCCACGCATCGATCCCTGCGGCGCCGGCGCGCTCGAGCCACGCGCCTTCCTGTCCCGACCGGTCAGGGGGGTGCTGAGAAGCTTCGAGAGCAGTCCCAGCCAGGCCGCGACGACGGCAGTGACGACGAGGGGGAAGACCCGCCGATACGTCTTCCACATCTCGGGATCCGCGGTACGGACGTTCCGCGTCGTCGCCTTGATGCGCTGGCGGACGTAGACGATGACGTGCCGCGTGAGCTTCCGCCGCGCCCCCGCGCCGCGGAACACGCGACCCTCAAGCAAGATCTTCCCGTACGCACGCCCACGGCTGAAGTGGTGTCGGATCAGGCGCAGCGGGTTGCTGCACCGGGTGTGGTGGACGAGCTTCACGTCGCTGCTGCGGTACGCGACGTAGCCGCGGCGAGCGAGCTCCAGGTTGACGGTCGTGTCTTCGCCCGCTCGCATGTCGGTGGGGAACCCGCCCACCTCGATGAGCAGGTCGCGGGCGTACGAGCAGTGAGCGGGCGGTCCGACCAGCTCGCCAGCGGGCTGACCTGGAAGGTTCACGGCGTGATCGAGGAAGTACGACGCCCACCCCGATCGGGTGCGTGTCCCGTTGTGGGTCTCGCCGGTGACCATCGGGTACCCCCGTTCGTGGGCGGCGAGCCGCGCGGCCAGGCTGCCCGGGGGCAGCTCCACGTGCGAGCCGGGGAACGACACGTAGTCGCCGCGCGCGACCTCAACGCCGGCGTTCCTCGCCCGACCTGGCAGGGCTGCGCCTTCGAGCTCGATGAGGGTCACCTCGGGGAAGCGATCGCGCACGATCTCGGCGGTCCGGTCGGTGCCGCTCACGACGGCGATGACCTCGAAGGGGAAGGGGCATCGCTGGGAGACCACGGAGCCTAGGACGCGTTCGATCCGCTCCTCGTCGTTCCGCGCGATGACGACGGCCGACAGCAGGGGCGCATCGAGATCGAGGTCCTCGAGGACGAATTCGTTCACGCGTTGCTTCCCCAAGGGATCCACGAGGACCGGGAGAGCCGACGGGCGTGGTTTCCACGCTCGAACGCGACCGGGCTCGTCCAGAAGGTGCTTGTAGTCGGGCTGGTACGCCCGTTCGGGGTCCGCCTCGACGTATTTGGCGTACCGAGCGCGGCGCCGCTCCTCCGTCAAGCTCGAGAGGTGCTGGATACGCACGGTCGTCCGCAGCCAGTTCGAGCGGGGGATCGAGGTGGGGACCGGAACGAAGTGCTGGAGCACATCCGGCACCCGCTGGCCCGGTTCGTAGGCGAAGAGCCGGTAGACCCAGAGACCTGCGCGATCGTAGTGCTGCTCGTCTCCGATCATGCGGTAGACGCGGAAGCCGTAAGCGAACCCGGGGACCGCGTCGTCCTGCACGAACCGGCGGAGCGCGGCGGCGTCATCGGCGGGGATGCGTTCGTCGGCGTCCAGCTCGAGCACCCACTCCGGGTCCAGCTCCGCGGCGGCTTCCAGGAGGCGGTTGCGGTTCGCGCCGTCATCCCAGCCCGCGTAGCCCTCTCGTCGCGGGTTCGTCACGAGCACCTTCA
>DATLGG010000188.1:0-4655 GCA_035540615.1 Actinomycetota bacterium
CCTCCGTGGGCTCGGCGACGTCGAGCAGGTGATGGCGGACGAGCGCACGCTGTTCCGGCGTGGGCTTCGCCGTCCCGACGTCCATCCCGCGGTAGATCGTCATCGAGTCGACGGCGACGATCTCGGCGTCGAGCTCGCGGGCGATCTCGACGGCGAGCGCGCTCTTGCCCGCCGCGGTCGGGCCGACGATCGCGAGCGGGGTGGCCTCGGGAGAGCGGACCACCGCGCGGGTGCCGCGGGAGGTGGCCGTCCTCATCCCGCGCCCGAGCGAGCCGGTTGGAGAGCGTGCCCCGTGAGGTGGTGGGGGTGGCCCCGCTCGATGCGCACCTGGAGGAACGTGCCCGGTGACGCCGGCTCGGTGACATTCACGACCTTGTTCGTCCGCGTCCGTCCCTGCGTCCCGCCCTTGCGACCCGCGCCCTCGACGAGGATCTCGTGGACCCGCCCTTCCTCGGCCCGGTTCTTCTCGAGCGAGATCCGCTCCTGCAGAGCGACGAGCCGCTCGAACCGCTCCTGCACGACCTCGCGGGCAACCTGCTCCTCGAGGGTCGCGGCAACGGTTCCCGGCCGCGGCGAGTACTGGAAGGTGAACGCGGCGTCGAACCGCGCCGCCTCGACGACCTGCAGCGTCTCGGCGAAGTCGTCCTCGGTCTCGCCTGGGAACCCGACGATGATGTCGGTGGTCACCGCGATCTCGGGGATCGCCTCGCGGATCCGGGCGAGCCAGCCGAGGTAGCGCTCGGCGCGGTAGGAGCGGCGCATCTTCCCCAGGATCCGGTCGGACCCGGACTGCAGGGGGAAGTGGATGTGCTCGCAGACGCGCTCACACTCGGCCATCGCCTCGATCACGTCCTCGGAGAAGTGGTGCGGGTGCGGGCTCGTGAAGCGGATCCGGCGGATCCCGTCCACCTCGTTCACGGCACGCAACAGCGCGCCGAACAACGGCCGGGGCGGATGACCGTCGACCGTCACGTCGCGGCCATAGGTGTTCACGTTCTGCCCGAGGAGCGTGACCTCGACCACGCCTTCCCGCGCGAGACCCTGGACCTCGCCGAGGATCTGCCCGAGCGGCCGGGATCGCTGCGGGCCGCGGACGAGCGGCACGATGCAGAACGAGCAGGTGTTGTCACACCCGACCGAGACGCTCACCCACGCGTGATGCGCGACCTCGCGGCGGGCCGGAAGCGCCGACGGGAACATCTGCGTGTACTCGCCGACATCCATCTGCGGACCCTCGCGCTCCGCGCGGCGGAGCAGGTCGGTGATCTCCGGCAGGGCGTAGGTCCCGACGACGACGTCGACCCACGGGGCACGCCGCTGGATCTCCCCGCGGTCCTTCTGGGCGAGGCACCCCGCGACGACGATCCGCATGCGCGGGTTCCGGTCCTTCGCCTGCCGCAGCCGTCCGAGGTTCCCGTAGAGCCGGTCGTCGGCGTTCTCGCGCACCGCGCACGTGTTCAGCACGACGACGTCGGCTTCCTCGACCCGCGAGGTCTCCGCCATCCCGTCGGCCACGAGCGTTCCCGCGATCCGCTCGGAGTCGTGCTCGTTCATCTGACAGCCGAACGTGCGGATCAGGAAGCGGCCGTCCACCTACTTCGCGACCTCCACCGCGCGCATCTCGCGGACGACCGTGATCCGGATCTGCCCGGGGTACTGGAGCTCCTCCTCGACCTGCTTCGCGATGTCGCGCGCGAGGACCTGCGCGGAGAGATCGTCGACCTCCTCCGGCTTCACCATCACGCGGACCTCCCGGCCCGCCTGCATCGCGAACGTCTTCGCGACGCCGGGGTGCGAGGTGCAGATCTGCTCGAGGCGCTCGAGGCGCTTGACGTACTGCTCGATGCTCTCGCGCCGTGCGCCAGGTCGGCTGCCGGAGATCGCGTCCGCCGCCTGGGCGAGGACGGCCTCGACCGTCCGCTGCTCGACCTCGCCGTGGTGCGACTCGATCGCGTGGACGACCTCCGGCGGCTCCTTCAGGCGCCGCGCCAGCTCCGCGCCGATCAGCGCGTGGGACCCCTCGACCTCGTGCGTCAGCGCCTTGCCGATGTCGTGCATCAGCGCGCAGCGCTTGACGAGGGCCGGGTTCGCGAGGCCGAGCTCGGCAGCCATCACGCCGGCGACGTGCGCCGACTCGACGAGGTGCTTGAGGACGTTCTGCCCGTAGGAGGTCCGGTACTGGAGCCGTCCGAGCACGCGGACCATCTCGGGGTGCGCATCGGTGATGCCGACGTCCTCGAGGGCGCGCTCCCCCGCGCGTCGGATCTGCTCCTCGACCTCCTTCGTGGAGCGCTCGAACATCTCCTCGATCCGGACCGGCTGGATGCGGCCGTCCTGGACGAGCTTGTCGAGGGTCATCCGCGCGATCTCGCGCCGGACCGGGTCGAAGCTCGAGAGCACGACAGCCTCCGGCGTGTCGTCGATGATGAGGTTGACGCCGGTCAGGGCCTCGAAGGCGCGGATGTTGCGGCCCTCGCGCCCGATGATGCGCCCCTTCAGATCCTCCGACGGCAGCGTGAAGACCGAGACCGTCGACTCCGACGTCTGCTCGGAGGCCACGCGCTGGATCGCGATCGTCACGATCTTGCGTGCGCGCTCCTCCCCTTCCTCGCGGGCGCGCTCCTCGATCTCACGGACCGTTCCCATCGCGTCGCGCTTCGCCTGGTCGACCATCGCCGCCATCAGCGAGTCCTTCGCCTCCTGCGCCGTCATGCGCGCGATCCGCTCGAGCTCGCGGCGGTGCTCCTCGCGGGCGCGCTCGAGCTCCTTCTGCGTCTGCTCGAGGCGCTGCTGACGATCGCCGACGGCCCGCTCGGCCTTCGCGACCTGTGCTGCCTTTACCTCGATCGACTCCTCACGCTTCGTGAGCGCCTCTTCGCGGCGCCGCGACTCCTCGCGACGAGCCTTGATGTCCTGTTCGGCGTCGCGGCGCATCGCCGCGATCTCTTCCTTCACCTCGGCGAGCGAGCGGCGGATCGTGTCCTGCGCCTCCCGCTCGGCGTCGGTGACGAGCTTGCGGGCCTTCACCTCCGCGCTCGAGACGGCTCGCTGCCCCATGAACCTGCGGATCACGAAGCCCAGCGCGACGCCAACCACGAGCGCCGCGAGGGCTGCGAGTGCGACGGTCATCGTTCCTCCCTGTCTGCGCCGGACGAGGTCCGGCTCCCGCCGGGAGGACGGCGAGGACGCGCAAGAGGAACGGCGCCGTGCGCCTAGGGGCCGGCTCTCCTCCTGCTCGCGTGAATATCGTCGGGGAACACGTCGATGTCCTCTGGCCCGCCAGGCGGGTTCGGTTGTCGGTTTGCGTTCACAAATGTACTAGCCGACCCGTCAGAGCGCAACAGATGGCGAGAGATCCCTCGGCGAAGGTCAGAGCTCCGAGTTCGCGAGGGCGCGGCGGGCGGCGTTGCGGGCGGTCTCGGCGTCGTAGCCGCGGCGGTGGAGGAACGCCACCAAGCGCCGGTACGCGGTTGCCTCGTCCAGCGTCCCGAGACGGCGCAGGCGACCGCGAGCGAGCTCCTCGGCCCGGGCCTCCTCGTCCTCGGGGGCGCCGGCGGCAACCGCCCGCTCGGCCACCTCCGTCTCGACGCCGGCTCGCCGCAGCTCAGCGAGCGCGACGCGTCGCCCGGATCCACGCACACCGATGTGGTGCGCGGTCAGCTGGCGGGCGAACTCCTCGTCGTCGACGAGCCCGACCGACTCGAGGTCGTCGAGGGCGGCCTCGATCTCCTCCACCTCGTGCCCCTTCTGGGCGAGGCGGCGGCGCAGCTCCTCGCGGCTCCGGGCCCGGATGCCGAGCACGCGCAGGGCCCGGTCCTTCGCGGAGGTGGCCACCGCCTCGCCTCCTGCTCGCTCAGCCGGCGCGGGCCGGCTCCTTCTTCGAGGAGCCCGATGTGGGGGCGGCATCGGTCACGGGCTCCTCGATGGAGACGACCTCGTCTTCCCCGAACGAGGTCAGTCCCACGGCTTCACGGATCTTGCGCTCGATCTCCTCGGCGAGGTCCCGGTGCTCCATCAGGAACTGTCGCGCGTTCTCGCGTCCCTGGCCGAGCTGCTCGCCCTCGTAGGTGAACCAGGCGCCCGACTTCTTGATCATCTCGAGCGAGACGCCGACGTCGAGCAGCGAGCCTTCCTTGGAGATCCCCTTGCCGTAGATGATGTCGAACTCCGCCTGGCGGAACGGCGGCGCGACCTTGTTCTTCACGACCTTCGCCCGCACGCGCGACCCGACGACCTCGGTTCCGTCCTTGAGGTTGTCGATCTTCCGCACGTCCAGCCGGACGCTCGAGTAGAACTTCAGCGCCCGCCCGCCGGGGGTGGTCTCGGGCGAGCCGAACATCACGCCGATCTTCTCGCGGAGCTGGTTGATGAAGACCGCCGTGGTACCGGAGTTGCTGAGCGCACCGGTGATCTTGCGCAGCGCCTGGCTCATCAGGCGGGCCTGCAGGCCGACATGGCTGTCGCCCATCTCGCCCTCGATCTCGGCGCGCGGCACGAGCGCGGCCACCGAGTCGATCACGATGATGTCGAGCGCGCCGGAGCGGATCAGCATGTCGGCGATCTCGAGGGCCTGCTCGCCGGTGTCCGGCTGGGACACGAGCAGCTCGTCGACGTTGACGCCGATGCGCTTCGCATACGTCGGATCCATCGCGTGC
>DATLGG010000189.1:0-3612 GCA_035540615.1 Actinomycetota bacterium
GCGTCGGCGCGGCCACGTGGTGGTCCGTCGCCCGCTGGTAGGCGAGGCCGACGCGCAGCAGCAGGGCCTCCTCCCCGTCGCGCGCGACGAGCTGGCCGCCGAGCGGAAGCCCCTCGCGTGAGCGACCGACCGGGAGCGACAGCGCCGGCAGGCCCGTCAGGCTGATCGGCCGCGTCAGCCAGCCCGCCCCGCCGCGGTGGATCCCGACCAGGTCGCCGGCGACCTCGACCTCATCCGCGCCGTGCGGCGGTGCCGGGAAGATCGTCGCCGGCGCGAGGAGAACGTCGGCCTCGTCGAGCAACCGCAGGAACGCGTCGCGGATCGCCCGTGCGCGTTCCCGCGCGTGGAGGTAGTCGACCGCGGTGCGCTGCATCCCCCACTCCATCGAGCCCCGGGTCATCGGATAGAGGGTCTCGGGCCGTCGGAGCAGGCGCCCGTGGCCCGCGGCGAACTCGGACATCGTCAGGATGCTCCAGACGTCGGGTGCGTCCTCCACGGCGCCGGGATCCATGGAGCGCACCTCGGCGCCGCTGCGCTCGAGCTCGGCGGCGGCCGACCCCACCGCCTCCAGCACCTGCGCGTCGACGCGCTTCTCGAAGAACCCTCCGAGGATCGCCACGCGGATCCCGGCGATCGACCCGGTGGTCGTCTCGACCCATCCCGCCCCCAGCCCGGCGAGCACCGCATGCCCCAGGGCGACGTCCTCCACGCGCGCGCCGAGCGCTCCGACCGTGTCGAGCGAGGGCGCGAGGGGCATGACCCCGTCGGTCGGAAGCAACCCGTAGGTGGGCTTCAAGCCGGCGACCCCGCAGAAGGAGGCGGGGATGCGGATCGATCCACCCGTGTCGGTGCCGAGGGCCAGCGGCACGATGCGCGCGGCGGCGGCGGCGGCCGACCCGCCGCTCGAGCCCCCGGTGATCCGCGCCGGGTCCCACGGGTTGCGCGCCGGACCGTGTGCCGAGACCGAGTTCGTGCCCCCGCACGCGAGCTCGTGCTGGTTCGTCTTGCCGATCAGGATCGCGCCGGCGCGTCGTAGGCGTGTCACCGCCTCGGCGTCCGCACGCGCGACGCTCCCCCGGTAGGCGAGGCTGCTGCCCGACGTCTCCCAGCCCGCGACGTCGAAGAGGTCCTTGACGGCGACCGGGACGCCGGCGAGAGGCCCGGGGTCCTCCCCGCGCGCGAGCGCATCAGCCTGCCGTGACGCCTCTCGCAGCGCCTCCTCCGCGTGGACCTGGCTGAAGGCGTTGATCACCGGCTGCCAGCGGGACGCTCGGTCGAGCGCGCCTTCGACGAGCTCCACCGGCGAGACGCGCCGCTCGCGAAGCTCCTGCGCCGTCTCCGTCAGGGTCCGCAGCACGGCGTCAGGCTATAGGAGCGGAGCGAGCGAGGGGAGGGGGCTACCGGGAAGCCAGCGAGCGATCCGACCGGTGGACCCGCCGCGATCGGCGGAGCGAAAGACGGTGGCGGACCGGCGGCTTCGCCCCTGCGGGATCGCCCGCCAGCGGCTTCGGCTCCCGTGCCGCGACGATCAGCGCGACCCCGATGATGACGATCCCGCCCGCGACGAGCGTCCGAGCCGTCACCGCCTCCCCGAGGATCGCCCAGCCGAGCAGCACGGCGACGACCGGGTTCACGTAGGCGTACGTCCCGACGAGCGAGACCGAGACGTGCTTCAGGAGCCAGACGTAGGCCACGAACCCGACCCACGACCCGAAGACGATGAGGTAGACGAGGCCGAGGAAGGACTCGAGCGAGATGCCGCCGAGGTCGAGTCGTGCGAACTCGCCCGTCAGGCCGGCGACGACCACGAGGATCAGGCTCCCCGCCATCATCTGCATCGCGGCGCCGAGCACCGGGTTGTCGGGCTGCGGGGCGGCCCGGGCGTAGAGCGACCCGCTCGCCCAGGAGATCGACGCGCCGATCAGCAGGAGCATCCCTCCGAGATCGAACCGGCCGCCGACCGACTGCCCGACGAGGAGCGCGACGCCCGCGAAGCCGACCACGAGGCCCACCACCGCGACCCACGACAGGCGCTTGCCGAAGAAGACGCGGTCCCCGCTCGCGAGGAACAGCGGAACCGAGGCGATGATGAGCGCGGCGATCCCGGATGGGACCGACTGCTCGGCGATCGAGACGAGGCCGTTGCCGCCGAGCAAGAGCGCGCCGCCGATCAGGAAGGCCGAGCGCCAGTGTTGGGAGGAGAGGCGCCGGGGGTCGCGGCGGCGCACGATTAGGTAGAGGATCGTCCCCGCGACGAGGAACCTCGCGGAGGCCATGAGCAACGGTGGGATCGTGCGGACACCGACGCGGATCGCGAGATACGTCGACCCCCAGACGATCCACACGGCGAGGAGCGCGGTCCACACCAGCGCCATCGACGGACGCCGCTCTCGCGCCTCGCTGGCGTCGAACACCTGCATGGCTTTATGATAGGGGTGTCCTTCGCGGATGTGAATGGCAGATCATAGAGATGTGGCTGGGGTCACTTTGAAACCTGAACCGGATGGAGGTGTTCGCTTTGGAACATGAAAGGGTCCTCGACGAAACGGGCTGGAGGATCCTCGCGGAGCTCCAGGAGGACGGCCGCATCTCGCTCAGTGAGCTCGGACGCCGCGTCGCGCTCACGCCCCCGGCGGTCGCCGAGCGGGTGCGTCGGATGGAGGAGGCCGGGATCATCAAGGGGTACCGCGCCGAGATCGACCGGTCCCGCGTCGGGCTCCCGATCACGGTCTACATCCGCTGGACGGCGACCGGGAACGACTGCGCCGCGCTGGGAGAGGTCGCCCGGGAGATCCCCGAGATCGTCGAGTGCCACCGCGTGACCGGCGAGGAGTCCTACGTCGTGAAGGCGGCGGTGCGCTCCGTGGGGCACCTCGAGGAGCTGATCAACCGGCTGATGCCCCACGGCGAGACGAAGACCTCGATGGTCCTCAGCTCGGCGGTCGAGCACCGGCCCGTCGAGCGGGACCACGTCGCCACCGACGAGCCGGAAGCGGCCACGCCGATCCGCGGCCGGCGCCGCTCCGCCTGATGGCGGTCCGGGTCGGACTCGGGCTGTTCACGGGGCAGGTACCGCCGGAGAGCGGCCGATCGTTCGCCGACGAGTACCACGACATCATCGAGCTCGCCCGGCTCGGAGAGAGCCTCGGCTTCGACTCCGTCTGGGTGAGCGAGCACCACGGCGCGGGCGACGGCTACCTCCCCTCCCTCCTTCCGGTCCTCGGCGCGATCGCCGCCGTCACCGATCGGGTCCGGCTCGGGACCGGGGTCCTGCTGACGCCGTTCCACCATCCCCTCCGGCTCGCGGAGGACGCCGCCGTCGTGGACCAGCTCTCCGGCGGGCGGCTCATCCTCGGACTGGGCCTCGGGTGGCGCGAGGAGGAGTTCCGGATGTTCGGGGTTCCGATCCGGGAGCGCGTCGGGCGAACGCTCGAGACGGTGGAGATCCTGCGGAAGGCGTGGACGGGCGAACGGTTCACCCACCGCGGCCGCGCGTTCCCGCTCGAGGATGTGCGCGTCACGCCGCCTCCGGCCCGAGACGATGGGATCCCGATCTACGTGGGGGGTCACGTCGAGGCTGCGTGCCGTCGCGCGGGGGCGGTGGGTGAACCG
>DATLGG010000190.1:0-3851 GCA_035540615.1 Actinomycetota bacterium
CCGTGCGACGAGCTCCGCGAGACCCTTCGCGATGACCCGGTCGTCGAGGGAGGCGGCGAACAGCGAGCCGGCCTCCGCCAGCAGCTCCGCCCGGCGCTGGTTCTCCCGCAGGATCTCCTCGACCCGTGCGAAGTCGGTGACGTCGCGGACGTACCACGCGCGGCCGTACGGCGCGCCGTCCGGCCCCGTCAGCGGCGCGCTCCAGCGGTCGAAGGTGCGTCCGTCGCGCAGGTGCAGGACGTCGCGGCTCCGCTCCTCGGGGTGCGCATAGAGGTGGCGGATACGAGCGATGAACGCCTCGGGATCCTCGAGCTGGTCGACGACGAACTCGATCGCGGCTTCGTCGGACCCGGTCTTGATCACCTCGGGCGGGATGCCCCACATCTCGACGAACCGCTGGTTGAACGAGATGATCTTCCCCTCCGGATCGACCACGAGGATGCCGTCGATCGTCGCCTCGCTCTGCGAGCGCAGGAGCACCTGCTGGAACTCGAGGTCCGAGACGAGCAGGGCGTTGTCGACCGCGAGGCTCGCTCGTTGCGCGAGGGTCTTCGCCAGCGCGAGGTCGGCGGGCGTGTAGTTGCGACCCGACTCGGCGTAGACGAGCGAGAGGGCGCCGAGGACGCGTCCGCGCGCCGACAACGGGATGCAGATCCACGATCGGACCCCGAGCTCGCGAAGCATCGGCTCCATCCGCTCGGGCTCCTGCACGTCGGCGGCGAGGAGCGCCGCGGTCGCGCGTGGGTAGAACTCCGCCTCGCCGGTGCGGATCACGCGCGGGAGCCCGACGGGGGCGTCGGGCACGATCCAGAACTCCTGCTCGATCTCCTCGGCCAGCTCCGCCTTCGAGGCGTCCGCATGGCCCATGGCGACGCGGCGGATGCGGCCGCCCTCCTCGACGAGGTACGCGAGGGCCCAGTCCGCCAGCTCCGGGACGACGACGCGCGTGAGGTCGCCGAGGATGCGCTTCGGGTCGAGGGAGACGAGGGTCGCGCCGATCTCCGCGAGGAACTCGAGGCGGCGGAGATCGGCGCCCTCCGCCGGGCCGTCGTTCGATGCCACCAAGCCCCTCCTCCCCGTGCTTGCTTCCCCCGGAAAGGATACCGCTGCTCGCTCTCAGCGCGGGGGCGACATCACGACGAGATCCGCACGTCCGCCGGCGAGCATCGTGTTCGCGCGCCCGGTGGTGAACACGCCGCCGCCGCACAGGACGGGAACGCGCGCGTCGTTCCGGACGACGTCGGCCAGCGGCGCCAGGAAGGCGGGGCCGTATCGGGGCCGCATCCTGGCCGTCGTGTACCCCGCGAGCACCTCGACGAGGTCGACACCCCGCTCGCGCATCGCCGCCGCCACGCGGACCGCCTCGGGTGGCTCGGTCCCCCCGGGGACGCCGTCCGCGGCGTTCAGCGCGACGGCGAGGGGCCCGTCCCACGCCGAGCGCACGGCGTCGACGACCGCGAGCGGCAGGAGCAGCCGCTCCTGGCCGTAGCGGTCCTCCCGGCGGTTCGTGAGCGGTGAGAGGAAGCTGCCGAGCAGGTAGCCCTGCGCCATGTGGATCTCCAGCAGGTCGACCCCCGCGCGCGTGGCGACCGCCGCGGCCGCCGCGAACCCGCCCACGATGCGGGCGGCGTCGTCCTCGGTCATCGCGCGTGGGGTGGGGCTGACGGCCGTGTAGGGCTCCGCCGTGGGCGCGAGGAGCTCCCAGCCCTCGGCGAGCGGACGGTCGAGGCCTCGCGCACGCGGCTCGGTGGCGCCCCGCCGGCCGGCGTGCCCGATGCGGAGCCCGACCGCCGCACCCGAGTCGCGCGCCTCCCGGACGACGGCCGCGATCCGCGCCTCGTCCTCCGGACGATACGTGGTGAGGTCGTCGGTGGTGATCCGTCCCTCCGGCGAGACGGCGGCGATCGGCGTGAGCAGCAGCGCCGCGCCGTCGAGTGGCCGGTCGGTCGTGGCGACCACGCGGTTCGCGAGCCGCAGCGGACCCACCTCGAACGGCGTGAACAGCGGGGGCGGGGCGATGCCGCCGTCGCGGCGGGCGAACCAGCGGTCCACCCCATCGACGTAGGCCGCGTCGCGCAGGCGCAGGACGTCGTAGTCGATCCGCCCGCTTCGGCTGAGGAGGTGGAACGCGAACTGCTCGGGCTCGACGTGGAGCCAGCGTGCCGTCTCCTCGAAGTACGTCCGGCTCTCGGCGGCCGCATCCTGGAACCGCTCGACGATCGGCTTCCGCTCGGATTCGTAGTCCGCGAGGGCCGTGTCCACGTCCTGCCCGTGACGCTCGAAGGCCGCGGCGAGGGAGATCGCATCCTCCATCGCGAGCTTCGTCCCCGATCCGATCGAGAAGTGAGCGGTGTGCGCCGCGTCCCCGATGAGCACCACGTTGGCGTGATGCCAGGTCGCGTTCTTCACCGTGACGAACGAGATCCAGGCCGATCGGTTCGAGAGCAGGGGCGCCCCGCGCAGGTCGTCGGCGAAGACGTCCTCGCAGAAGGCGATGCTGCCGGCCTCGTCCGCGCGATCGAGGCCCGCCCCGCGCCAGACGTCCTCGGGGCACTCGACGATGAAGGTGCTCATCCGTCCGTCGAACGGATACGCATGCGCCTGGAAGAGGCCGTGTTCCGTCGGGCGGAACGAGAACGTGAACGAGTCGAGCGCGAGCGGCGTCCCGAACCAGATGTAGCGGGCGCGACCCTCGGAGAGCCGTGGCCGGAAGCGCTCGTGCCATGCCTCGCGAACGCCGCTCCGGACGCCGTCGGCACCGACGACGAGGTCGGCGTCGAAGAGCTCCGAGGGATCGGGGATCTCCGTGTCGAAGCGGAGCTCGACCCCCAGCTCCGCCGCCCGTTCCGCGAGGATCGCGAGCAGGCGCTTGCGCGCGATCCCGGCGAAGACGTGCCCGCCCGAACGGATCACCTTCCCGCCGATGCGCACGTCGATCGCGTCCCACGTCACGAAGCCCTGCGTGATGCGCTCGAACGTCACGGCGTCGGCCTCGCGGAACTCGCCGAGGGTCCGATCGGAGAACACGACCCCCCAGCCGTACGTGGCGCCTTCGGGGTTCCGCTCGACCACGGTGATGTCGTGGCTCCGATCGGCCTTCTTCAGCAGCAGCGCCGCGTACACACCCGCGGGTCCGCCCCCCACGACGACGATCCGCATCAGAGGACCTCCGCGAGCCGGTCGACCTGCTCGATGCGGGCGAGCGCCGGGAGCAAGACGAGCTCGTCGCATCCGGCTTCGGCGTAGCCGCGGATCTGGTGGGCGATCGCCTGCGGCGTGGTCAGCAGGCCCTCCGCGATCCGGCGGGCGAAGGGGCCGGTGAACGCGTAGTAGTCGAGCATGTACGCGCGCCCGCGTTCGACCTCTTCCTCGTCGCCGAGCGCGAAGTAGCTCTGCCCCCACAGGCGCGGCTCGCCGGGCCGGCCGCCGTCGATCCACGCGGCGCGCGCCTTCTCCGCAGCCCGAGCGAAGGCGCGCGGTGGTCCGCCCCCGTGGACGTAGCCGTCCGCGTGCCGCGTGACGCGGGCGAAGGCGCGGTCGTCGGTCCCGCCGACGAGGATCTCCGGCGGCTCCTCGCTCCAGAGCCCCGGCAGACGCGTGAGCTGGTCGTCGAAGCGGGCGCCGCGCCCGCGGTGCGGGACCCCGGCCGCGACGTAATCCTCCGGGCGTGCCCCGACGGCCATCCCGAGGACGAGCCGCCCGGCGGAGGCACGCTGAACCCCCTCGGCGGCGTCGACGAGGGCCTCAGCCGTCCGCAGGGGCGCGACGGCGACCATCGTCACCAGGCGGACGCGCTCGGTCACGTTGGCCGCGGCGGTGAGGGAGTCGAACGGGTCGAGGGCGCCGTAGCA
>DATLGG010000191.1:0-3822 GCA_035540615.1 Actinomycetota bacterium
GTTCCGCTTCTTCGCGGGTCGGGACCCCTTCCTCCCGCTGATCGTGGCCGACATCGGCACCGGCGGACGGGAGACGACCGAGGCCCAGACCGGCGACGACGGGACGGGAACCGTCGAGGAGCCGGCCCCCGATGCCGAGCAGCGGGCTCAGGACGGCGGCGGCACGAGCGTCGGCGGACACCGCGTGACGCTCGTCGACATCAGCGGCAACAGGGCGCAGGTGACCGTGGACGGGGAGACCTACACCGTGCGGGAGGGGGAGCGCTTCGCCGGCAGCTTCCGGCTCGTCTCGATCGACGGCTCCTGCGCGACCTTCCAGCACGGAGACGAAAGCTTCACCCTCTGCGAGGGGGGTGAGCGCAAATGACGCCCCGCGCGGCGTCCCGGCTCCCGGCGCCCTGACCTCGCCGGGAGCCAACACGTCCGGCGGTCCGCGATCTGGGGGGACCGGCCGCCGGGTTCGGGAGGCGGTCCTTCGGGGCCGCCTCCCATCTATGATGGGGCACCGTGGACCACCACGCGCGCCGCCGGCGGCTGCTGACCCGCCTCGACGACCTCGGGATCGACGCCCTGCTCGTGACCCATCTCCCGAACGTCCGCTACCTGACCGGGTTCACGGGGTCGAACGGACAGCTCCTGATCGCGGCGAACCATGCGGTCTTCCTGACCGACCCCCGCTACGAGGAGCAGGCGCGCCATGAGGCGCCCGACGTCGAGCGGGCGACCTACCGGTTGGACTTCCCCTCCTCCTTCGCCGAAATCAGCGGCGACCTCGGCCTGGCGCGCGTCGGCTTCGAAGCCGCCTCCGTCAGCTACGGCCTGTACGAGCGGTTGCGGCGGACGGGCGTCGAGCTCGTCCCGACCACCGGTGAGGTCGAACGCCTACGCCGCGTGAAGGACCCGGATGAGCTGGCGCTGATCGAGGAGGCGCAGCGGGCGACCGACGACGCGCTCGAGCGCGTCCTGCCGAAGCTCGTCGAGGGGCGGAACGAGCGAGAGGTGGCCCTCGACCTCGAGCACGAGATGCGCGCGCTCGGGGCGGAGGAGGCCGCGTTCCGGTCGATCGTCGCGTTCGGTGAGAGCGCGGCGGAGCCCCACCACGTGCCGGGGGAGCGGACCCTGCGGCGGGGCGACATCATCAAGCTCGACTTCGGCGCCCGCGTGCAGGGCTACTGCGCCGACATGACGAGGACGGTTGCGCTCGGGGCGCCGTCCCGGGACCTCGTCGAGATCCACGACCTCGTGCGCCGTGCGCAGGCCGAGGGGATCGAGGCCGTGCGGCCGGGGGCCGTCGGAGGTGAGGTCGACCGCGTGGCGCGCGAGGTGATCGCCCACGCCGGTCAGCGCGAGCGGTTCGGCCACTCCCTGGGACACGGGATCGGTCTCGAGGTGCACGAGGCGCCGACCCTGCGGCGGGGGTCCGAAGACGTCCTCGAGCCCGGGACGGTCGTCACGGTCGAGCCCGGGGTGTACATCCCGGGGGTCGGCGGGGTCCGCATCGAGGACATGGTGGTGGTCACGGAGACGGGGGCGAGACCCCTCCCGTCGGCGCCCCGCGAGCTGCAGATCCTGTGACGAAAGGAGCGACGTGAGCGTCTCGACGAACGACCTGAAGACGGGGATGACCCTCTCGCTGGACGGGGGTGAGCTCTGGACCGTGCTCGACTTCCTCCATCACAAGCCGGGGAAGGGACAGGCCGTCGTCCGGACGAAGCTGCGCAACCTGCGGACGGGATCCGTGCAGGACCGCACCTTCAAGGCGGACGAGAAGGTGGGTCTCGCGCGTCTCGACCGTCGGGAGATGCAGTACCTCTACCGCGAGGGAGAGGAGCTCGTCTTCATGGACAACGAGACGTACGAGCAGCACCACGTGCCGTCCGAGGTCGCCGGGGAGGCGACGAAGTACCTCGTCGAGGGGGCGACCGCGATCCTCCCGATCCACGAGGGTCTCGCGATCGGCGTCGAGCTGCCGGCGGCGGTCGTGCTGACGGTATCGAAGACGGACCCGGGGGTGAAGGGCGACCGGGTGAGCGGCGCGACGAAGCTCGCCGAGCTCGAAACCGGGATCTCGACGCAGGTGCCGCTGTTCATCGAGGAGGGGGACCGCATCAAGGTGGACACGCGCACCGGCGGCTACCTCACGCGCGAGAAGGAGTGAGCGCGTGACCCGTCGCCACGAGGCACGGCGGCGGGCTGTCGCGCTCCTCTACGAGGCGGACGTCGGCGGCCGATCGCCGCTGGATCTCCTCGAGGAACGACGCTCGCTCGGCCACGACGTTCCGCGCTTCACCGAGGAGCTCGTCCGCGGCGTGGCCGAGCGGATCGAGGAGCTCGACCGGCTCATCGGGACGCACGCCGAAGGCTGGACCGTTCCGCGGCTCGCGGCGGTCGACCGCGCGGTCCTGCGGCTCGCGTGCCACGAGATCCTCCACCGAGACGAGGTGCCGGCTGCGGTCGCGGTCGACGAGGCGGTCGAGGCGGCGAAGGAGCTCTCGACGGAGGACTCTGGTCGGTTCGTGAACGGGATCCTCGGCCGGATCGTGCGGGGGTGCGCCGCGAGCTGAGGTCCCTCAGCAGGCCCCGTGGGACCACGTGAGGGTCCCGTCGGGCCCCGGGGACACCTCGAGCGACCAGCTCCCGCCCGCGGCGGTCGCGCGGAACGTGTACCACTCGCCGAGCTCCCAGACGTACTCGGCCTCCTCGACGCACGTCCACCACGGGAAGCGCCCGCCACCGCTGGACCAGGTAGCCCGGTGCCGGAACGGGTGGACGGCGAGGACGCTTCCGTCGGTCGTCCGGCCCCGGTGGACGGTCGCGGTGCCCGACGCTTCGATCGCGCCGTCCGACGCGGTGCAGTCCGCTACGTAGACGACGGTGACGGTTCGGCCCGCGTTCGCGGCGGGGCCCCAGCCCTGGTAGGTCTGGACCCACGGGAAGGCGTCGCAGCCCGAGGCCGCGTTCGCGCCGGCGGGAGCCGGCCAGAGCGCGAGCGTCAGCACGACGCCGAGGAAACCCCGCATGCCCAGATCATCGGCACGATGAAGCTACGGGTGAATAGTCAGAACGGAGGGTTCTGCCGCTAGTCGGTGCGACGGTCCTTCGCCGGGTGCTCGAGGTCCTTCGCTCCCATCGGCTCTTCGTCCGCACCGTCGCGGAGCCCCTGCTTGAACTCCTTCGAGGCGCGACCCATCGAGCGGGCCATCTCGGGAAGCTTCCGGGCCCCGAACAGCAGGAGCAGGATCACGAGGATGATGATGAGCTCCGGCGCACCGATGCCCTGGAGGAACGCGATCACGTCGACCCCTTTCGTCTTGCCGAAAGCCTACACCGCGCCGCCGCCTCGTGGTATCCTTCCGCGCAGCTTCCCTTTAAGTCCGGTCCCGTGAGGCCGGGAAGGAGAGAGAGCACGATGCGAGACACCGCGGCTCCACCCCGTCCGGGTGGGGCTTTCTCTTCGTCTCCTTCCGGCCTCCCGCTCGGGGGGCCCGATGGCGCCTGACACCGCCACCCGCGTCCTCGGCACGCCCGACATCCGCCGCGCGGTGACCCGCATCGCCCACGAGATCCTCGAGGGCAACCGCGGCGCCGAGGACCTCGTCCTCGTCGGGATCGCCGCCCGCGGGGACGACCTCGCGAGGCGCCTGGCCACCGAGATCGAGCGGATCGAGGGGACGGAGGTCCCCGTCGGGGTCCTCGACATCACCTTCTACCGCGACGACATCGGCCTGCGCGCCGAAGCCCCCGAGGTCCACGAGACCCGGATCCCCTTCGACGTGACCGGCCGCACGGTCGTGCTCGTCGACGACGTCCTCTACACCGGCC
>DATLGG010000192.1:0-5919 GCA_035540615.1 Actinomycetota bacterium
TGTAGCGCACGAACGCCGTCAGCGCCGCTGCTTCGACACCCTTCCCCTCGACGTCACCGATCGTGATCCCCCACGTGCTGTCGTCGAGGGGGAAGACGTCGAAGAAGTCGCCGCCCACCTCGGCGCCGTCGCCGGCGGGACGGTAGATGGCCGCCACATCGAGGCCGGGGATCTGCGGGGGGCCCGGTGGGATCAAGCTGGCCTGGAGCGTTCGGGCCAGCTCCTGTGCGCGATGCTCCGCCTGCTCGGCCTCGTCGCGGGCGCGCAGGAGCTCACGCTCGTAGCCGCGGCGCTCCGTCGCATCGAGCACCACCGTCCGCACCAGCGCCGGTTCGCCGCGCTCGTCCACCCGCAGGACCGAGTTCATCAGGACCGGCAGCGTGCGGCCGTCGGCGCAGAGCAGGTCGAGCGCGATCTCGCGGACGCTTCCCTGCATCCGCAAGAGCGGCGCGTAATGCGTCTCGTGGTAGATCCGTCCGCCGGGCGTCAGGAGGTCCTGGAGCCGGCGCCCGAGCAGCGCGTCCTCCTCGTAGCCGGTCCAGCGGAGGAACGTCTCGTTAACGCGGACGATCCTCCCGTCGGGGAGCGACGAGATGTAGCCGCACGGAGCGTCGTGGTAGAGCTCCTCGAGGGTCTCGCCGACCGAGGCGAGGTCGGATGCCGCCTGCGGGTCATGGCCCCCAGACCGGCCGGTCGTTCCGATCACCCCGCCGCGAGGAAGCGCTCGATGGCGTCGATCGTCTCCTCGGGCGCGCTCAGGTTGGGGCAGTGCCCGGTCGCGCGCAGGTGGACGATCTCGCTGTTCGGCATCCGCTCGTGGACGTACTCGCCGACGCTCGTCGGCGCGATCACGTCGTCGGAGCACTGGAGGACGAGCGCGCGATGCTCGACCTTGGACAGGTCCTCCCGGTTGTCGGAGAGGAACGTGAGGCGGGCGAAGTGCTCGGCGATCGCCGGGTCCGTGCGGCAGAACGACTCGGTCAGCTCGGCACCGAGGTGTGGGCGGTCCTGGTTGCCCATGATCACCGGCGCGAGCTGCTTCGACCACCCGAGGTAGTTGCTCGACAGCGACTCCAGGAGGCCTTCGATGTCCTCGCGCGAGAACCCGCCGACGTACCCGTCGTCGTTGATGTAGCGGGGCGACGGACCGACGAGGACCAGTGAGTCGAAGACCCCGGGAGCCTCGCGGACAGCGAGCACGCCGATCATCGCGCTGACCGAGTGCCCGACGAAGATGACGTCGTCCAGCTCGAGCGCGTCGCAGATCTCGAGGATGTCCCGCGCGTACCCGTCGAGGGAGGCGTAACGCCCCAGCGACCAGGCACTGAGGTCCGATCCGCCGAAGCCGACGTGATCGAACAGCACGATGCGATAGCGGTCCTCGAAGGCGGGGACGACCAACCGCCACATGTTCTGGTCGCATCCGAAGCCGTGAGCGAAGACAATCGGCTGCCCGTCGGGCCGTCCGGAAACGCGCACGTTGTTGCGGGCGAGGACATCCACGCCACCATGGTACCCATGTTCCTGGGTGATCCGGCCGGGGTGAAGGCAGAGCGACCGGCGGGTAGGCTGGCCGAGTGCGGGTCGTGCGGGTCCTGGCGCTCGGGACGACGCTGGTGGTCGCTTGCGTCGCCCCGGCGCGGACGGCCCAGGATTACCGGGCGGACGCCGCCGAGACCGCGAAACAGGTGGCGGCCGTCCTCGCCAGCGTCGTGCTGACGATCGAGGTGGCGCAGGGAGAAGCGGCAACCGCCCCGTACCTCTCGCTCCGGCTGAGTGAGTCGGAGGCGGCCGCGTCTGCCGCGGTCGCGACGTTCCGTGAGCTCCAGCCTCCGACGCCCGGGTCGGATCGGCTGCGCGAGACACTCCTCGAGCGGCTGGACACCGCCGTCGAGGGGATCGAGGAGACGCGGATCCTGGTTCGGCGGCGAGCGTTCGACCAGCTGCCACCGCTCGAGGGGGACCTCCGCGCGCTCGTGGCGGAGCTACGAGGGATCGAGGCGGAGCTGCGGGGTTGAAGAAGATCCTCACGCTCGCGCTCGGGATCCTGACCGCGATCGGCGGGTTCATGGACATCGGCGACCTGGTCACGGACGCGCTGATCGGGGCGCGCTTCGGGCTCAACCTCGTGTGGGTGACGGTCGTGGCGGTGATCGGCATCACGGCATATTCGGAGATGGCGGGGCGGGTCGCGGCCGTGACCGAGCGAACCGTCTTCGACCTCGTGCGTGAGCGTCTCGGTGCCACCGCGGGACTGCTGAACCTGAGCGCCTCGTACTTCGTCACTGCACTCACGCTCGTGGCGGAGCTGTGCGGGGTCGCGCTCGCGATCCAGCTCGCCACCGACGTGCACTACCTGCTGTGGGTGCCGCTCGTCGCGTTCCTCGCGTTCCTCGTCTTCTGGAAGATGCCTTTCCAGCCGATGGAGCGCATCTACGGCGTCCTCGGGCTCTCGCTGTTCGTCTTCGTGATCGCGATCTGGCAGCTCGACCCGGACTGGGGACGGATGATGCACGATGTCACGCACCCGCAGATCCCTCCGGGCGAGGGCATCTCGACCTTCGCCTTCTACGCGATCGTCATGCTGGGCGCGCAGATGACTCCGTACGAGGTGTTCTTCTTCTCCTCCGGCGTCGTGGAACACGGCTGGTCGGCGGAGAAACTCGGGGAGATCAGAGTGAACAACCTCATCGGCTATCCGATCGGCGGGATCCTCGCGATCGGGATCCAGGTCGCCGCCTACCTGGTGCTGCAGCCACGCGGGATCGAGGTCGCGCACCTGAGCGAGACCGTCCTGCCGGTCGTCGTGGCGTTCGGGAAGCTGGGCCTCGCCCTCGCGATCATCGGCATCTTCGCGGCCACGTTCGGCTCGGTCCTGGAGACCCTGCTCTCGTCCGGGTACACGGTCGCGCACCACTTCGGATGGCGGTGGGGCAAGTTCGAGGCACCGGTGAACGCCTCGCGGTTCTCCGTTCTCGTGATCGTGACGCTCCTCGGGGCAACGGCGGTCGCCCTCACCGCGATCGACCCGATCAAGCTGACGATCTACGCCGTGTACCTCGGGGCCGCGACCCTCCCGTTCACCTACATCCCGATCCTCATCGTCGCGAACGACGAGCGGTACATGGGCGAGCACGTGAACGGCCGCCTCGCGAACACCGTCGGCACGATCTACGTCTTCGTCGTGTCCGCCGCGGCGATCCTCGCGCTCCCCCTGCTGATCATCACGAAGGCCGGAGCATGAGCGAAGAGACGCTGGACGCTGGGCTCGCTCTCCTCGACCGTCAGGTGGTGGACATCGATGGGAAGCTCGTGGGGAAGGTGGACGACCTCGAGCTCGCGATCCGCAGAGGCGGTGAGATCGAGGTCGAGGCCATCCTCATGGGCCCGCAGGCCCTGGGCCCCCGGCTCGGCGGCAGGGTCGGCGGCTGGATCCGCCGACTCGGGGCGACCCTCGCCGACGCGGAGGAGCCGATCCGGGTGCCGATGAAACACGTGAAGGAGCTCGGCGTCCGCATCACGCTCTCGATCAAGGTGACGGACATCGAGCGCCTGCTCGACGTCGAGCAGTGGCTCCGCGATCACGTGATCCGGAAGATCCCCGGAGGACGCGATGCGAGCGAGTGACCTCCTGCACACCGAGCTCCGCGATCCGCACACCGGCCGGCCGACGCAGATCCGCGACCTGCGCCTCGAGCGGATGGAGGGCAAGACCATCCGCCTCCGCCTCACGGAGGTCGTGCTCGGGGGCGGTGCACTCGCCGAGCGCTTCGGCTATGGACGGGGACCGGTCAGGGGCCCGTGGCTCGTGAAGGTGGTCCTCGATCGGTTGCGCCGGCGTCACACGGACACCGTGGCCTGGCGGGAGGTCCTCGAGGTGCGCGGAGAGAAGGTCAAGGTTCGCAGGAAGCTCCTCAACGAAGGCGACGAGAGTTGATCAACGGTCTCATCATCGCCGCGGCGTGGCTGGAGTTCCTCGTCCTCGTAGGCATCCTCTTCTTCTTCATCTTGCGCCGCGGAGAGGAGCGGTGAGCTCGCGTAGCCCTCGGGGGTCCGGGTATGTACCACCGAAGGCGGTATAGCGAACGATGACCGACGCCAGGAGGTGGCCTCGTGAACGTGGTGGAGATGGGCAAGGCAGGGCTGGCCGGAAGCAAGGGGAAGCTCGTCCACAAGGTGTCCAAGCCCGTGGCCCGGCGGACCGGGATGTCCCGGGATCAGGTCGAGGCGATCGTCGGCGGGATCTTCCTGACCCTGCTCGCTTGGCAGGTGGTTGGGACCCTGCGACGCGTGTGGGCGGCCAGCGGGCGCTGAGCTGAGCGACGTCCAGCGCCCCGGTCGTGCTACGCGACCGTGACCTGCTTGATCATCCCCTTCGCCGCGTGCGGGACGCCGTCTTCGTCCGGGATGAAGCACACCATCGCGTAGGTCCCGGCCTCGAGCTCCGCGTCGAAGCTCGCGGTCTCCCCGACGTCCGTGTAGGTGCCACCCACCTGCGTCACCCACTCGGGGATCCCCTGGGAGGGGTCGTCCGCCTCGAAGAGCGCCTCGATGTCCGCGGAGGTGCGCCCCTCCTCGAGGAGCATGAGCTGAAGCTCGTGCGGCTGCTCTCCCCCGTTCTCCAGGGTGATCGTCTGCTGCCCTGAAGCGAGCTGGTCCTCGCCCTGGAACTCGTACTCCACGCCGACGTAGGTGGTGCCTTCGGCGGCCGCCGTCGTCGGGGCTGCCGTCGGGGCCGCCGTCGGGTCAGGCGACCCTTCCTGCTCGGCGGCGCCCCCGCATCCCGCCGCGGCCAGCAACAGGGCGAACAGTGGTGCAGCGATGATCGATCGGGTCACGCTCGTCTCCTCTCGGTCGGTGGATCCCGGGCGCTCTTACCCCGCCGAGCCCCTCGGCGAACGCCGATCGGGGGCGCAGGCGCCGGGATCACCCTGGGTGTCCTTCGGTGAGGTGCACCAGCTTATCGGGATTCACCACCGACGCGATCGCGTGGATCCGCCCGTCCGCGATCTGGAGCGCCATGACCGATCCCACGCGGCCATCGGGCTCGACAGCGAGGATCGCGGGTTGGCCGTTCGCCTCCACCAGGCGAACCCGGACCCCCCTGCGCATCGCGACCGCCCCGAGCGCGACCAGGAAGCGGGCCACGCGCTCGGCGCCCTGGATCGGCTGGGAGGCGGCCGGCGCCTTCCCCCCGCCGTCGGCGTACGCGACGGCCTCATCGGCCAAGAGGGAGATGAGCCGCTCGACGTGCCCCTCCTGGGCGGCCTGGAAGAACGCGCGAGCGAGCGCATCGCGCTCCTCCTTGGATGCCTCGAAGCGAGGCCGTCGTGCCTCGATGTGGCGGCGGGCCCTCGCGGCGAGCTGGCGAGCGTTCTCCTCGGTCTTGCCGATCACCTCGGCCACCTGGACGTAGGGATAGCCGAAGACGTCGTGCAGCAGGAAGGCCGCCCGCTCGACCGGGGAGAGCGTCTCCAGCAGGACGAGGAACGCGAGGGAGAGCGACTCCGCGAGCTCGGCGGACGCCGCGACGTCGGGGACCTCCTCGTTCAGGATGGGTTCCGGCAACCAGGTCCCGACGTACCGCTCTCGCTGGACCCGCGCCGACCGCGAGTGATCGATCGACAGCCTCGTGACGATGGTCACGAGGTAGCCCTTCGTGGACGCGATCTCCTCGCCTCCGGCGCGGGCGCGGTGGAACCTGAGGAACGCCTCCTGGACGATGTCCTCCGCCTCGCCCACGCTGCCGGTCATCCGGTAGGCGAGCGAGAACAGCAGCGGCCGTAGCGCCTTGTACGCGTTCTCCATCGGTGGTGCCCTTCCTCACCCCCCCAGACGGATCTCGGACCCGGATCGTGACAGAAGGATGTCACGCGCGATGCCCCTCACCCGTCTGAGGGGTGGGAACGGAAGGAGGAG
>DATLGG010000193.1:0-2407 GCA_035540615.1 Actinomycetota bacterium
CCCCCATCGCCTCGGGGTAGCTGAGGCCCTGCCCCACGACCAACGTGAACGCGACGAACGCGTTCAACCCGAGCCCCGCGGCGATCGCGAAGGGGTAGTTCGCCCAGACGCCCATCAGGATCGTGATGACCCCGGCGACGAGCGCCGTCACCGTGAGGACCTGGTTGAACTGGAGCCCCTGTGCCTGGAGGTCGGGGATGCCCTGGAACCCGAGGATCGCGGGGTTCACGAACAGGATGTAGGCCATCGTCAGCCAGGTGGCGAACCCGGCAACGACCTCCGTGCGGATCGTGGAACCCCGCTCGGAGATCTTGAAGAACCCGTCCAAGCCGCCCGCGTTGCGGCTCGAGGACCTCTTGGACGCCGCCGACGTCTTCGTCCGCGCCGGCGTGTTCGACTTCGCCATGGGCACCCCTCCCTCGTCGTGCGCCGGCCGAGCCGGACGCGTGGCGGGGAAGGCAGGAGCATGATAGGGACCGGCGCGCGCGGCGCGCAAGCATCAGGAGTGGCGCCAGAGCAGGATCCCGCTGAGCAGGAGGAGGGCGAGCGCGAGCAGCGCGACGGCGAGCCCGAGGGGTCCGAAGGTGCTCGGGAGGGCGCGGCGCGCTGGAGGTTGCTCCGCCCCGTCACGCACGGCGGCGAGGACGTATCGGTACGACGTCTCCGCGGGCCCCGTGGGGTCGGGGTTCCCGAGGTACGCGTCGTACTGCCGCAAGCGGGCGACCTCCCAGAGCAGGAGGAGGAGGCGGTCGAGCGGGTCCGCCGGGAGGCTCCTCCCGTCGAGGGAGGGGACGGCCGGAACGAGGGTCAGATCGATCGAGGGAGGCGGGGCATCCTCGACGGCCGCCCGGAGCCGCAGCCGAAGCCCGTCGGGTCCCAGACGGGTCCGCAGCCCGACGCCGTCCGGGGTCGACGTGACGGCCGCGGGCGGATCCGCCTGGACCATCTCCGGCTCGAGGTTCGGGAGCCGGATCGAACCCGTGAGCTCGAACCACGCGTGCACGGGGCGGGTCCGCGAGCCCACATCGCCGCGGGCGTTCAGCGCGCGCGGAAGACCGCCCTGGCCCGGGCGAGGCCGCTCGCCGGCCTCGATCAGGTCGGTGACCTGCTCGAGCGCGATGCGCGTCGTCCGGCGATCCGTGCGCGCCCCGGCGATCTGGACGGGGATCGCCGTCTGGTTCTCGAGCCGCAGACGGATCTCCATCGTCCCGGTTGCCCGCTCCCCGGGGAGCAGCGGACGCCCGTCGACGGTGATGGACAGCTCGGCGACGCGGACCGGGAGGCGCGCCGCCTCCTGCTCCGGGTGGAGCTCGGCCCGTGCGGCGAGGCGCCGCTCACCGGGCGAGAACCCCTGCCAGATCATGGACCCGCGCCGCAGCCCGGGCTCCCCCTCCGATGCGGGCAGGGGGACGACGTCTCTGGCCGGGCCCGGGATCCGGAACCGGAAATCCCCCAGTCCGGTGACCGTGAGCTGTTGGTCGACGCTGACGCGACCGATCCCCCCGCCCGGGGAGAGCTCGACGAGCACCTGCTCGCGAGCGGCGACCGGCCCGGGCAGGACCCGCTCGATCCCCTCGGGCCCGTAGAGGATCGTCTGGGATCCGCTCGCGATCGCAACGGCGTCCGCCTCGGTCGGCAGCCGCAGAGGCGTTTGCGCCGCGGCGGGCACGGCGGTCGCCACCAGGAGGGCGACCCCGAGCGCTACAGCGGCCGGATCGTGATCGTGACGTCGGATCTTCCCGCGCATGTCTGCTGCAGCTTCACCTGCCCCGTGCTGTCCTCGCTCGCGAAGAAGACCTCCGCGTCCACCTGCTCGACCTCGTCCTTCGTGACGTCGTAGCCCGCCGACGCCTCGAACGCCGCCGAGGCCCGCTCGAAGCCCGCCGGGATGGCGTGGGGCAGGTAGCCCTCCACGATGAGCGATGGCCCCGCCTCGCGCGAGGACGTGAGGGTGAGGTCGGCGATGGCGGGGAAGCCATCCGGCAGCTCCACGCCCGGATCGGCCGGCGGTGGGGGCCCGCACGCCGGCAGCGACGGCCCGCCGCACCCGACGAGCACGATCGTCGCCACCAGCGCGAGCGTCCTCATCGCGCCTGCTGGATCACGTCGAGCGTCGACGACAGCGGATCGTCGTCCACGGGGACGAAGACCATGTCCCGATACTCCGCGAAGTAGACGTCGTCATCCACGACGCTCTCGTGGCTCTTCTCGTTGAACCCGCGCTCGTCGCCGTTGGCTCCCTTGACGTCGACCTGTTCCAGGAACTCGAGGACCCGCGCCGGCTCCGGCCCCTGGGCCGCCTCGACCGCTGCGGCCAGCACGCGGACGAAGTCATAGGCGTACATCGCCAGGCTCGGCGGCGCGACGACCGTCTCGCCGGCCGACGTGGTCACGCCGACCTCCTCGG
>DATLGG010000194.1:0-5873 GCA_035540615.1 Actinomycetota bacterium
CGGCGCTGCAGCCGGACGCCTACCGCATGCGCGCGGTCGACCTCGTCTGCGTGGAGAACACGAGCCAGGCGGGGGGTGGGAGCGTCCTGTCTCCCGAGGCCCTGGGCGCGATCCGGGCGGCGGCGGACGCCGTCGGTGTGCCGCTCTACCTCGACGGCGCGAGGATCTTCAACGCCGCCGCCGCGAGCGGGACCGAGGTGGGGGCGTTCGCGGCGGAGGCCGAGGCGCTGATGTTCTCGGTGTCGAAGGGACTGGGGGCGCCGGTGGGTTCGCTGCTGTGCGGCCCGGCTCCGCTGATCGAAGAGGCGCGGCGGATCCGGCTCCAGCTCGGCGGCGGGTGGCGGCAGGCGGGCGTGCTCGCGGCCGCCGCGCTCGTCGCCCTCGAGGAGGGGCCACCGCTGCTGCCGGGCGACCACGAGCGGGCGCGGCGCCTGGCGGAGGGGATCGCGGAGGCGACGCCGGGGGCCGTAGATCCGGACCGGGTCGAGACGAACATCGTCTACCTCGACGTCCAGGACGGGGCCGGGGTGGTCGCGCGGCTGTCCGAGCGCGGCGTGCGTGCCGGGTTCGTCGGCGGCCGCGTGCGGATGGTGACGCACCGCGACGTCGACGACCGCGGGATCGACGCGGCGCTTGAGGCCTGGCGCGCCGTCAGCGCCCGGCGAGGCGCCTGAGCTCGGCGAGGTTCCGCCGGTCGTCCTCCGGCTCGCCCGGCGTCTCGATCAGTACCGGTCGTCCCTCGAGCTCCGGGCGGCTGAGGATCCCGCGGAACCCGTCCTCGCCGATCCCGCCCCGGCCGATGTGCCAGTGCCGGTCGCGCCGGGAGCCACGCGGGTCGCGCGCGTCGTTCGCGTGGAGGACCGCGAGCCGCTCCGCCAGCCCGAGGTCACGGAGCTCGGCGAACAGCTCCTCGACGCCTCCGGGCTCGTCGAGCCGGTACCCTGCGGCGAAGAGGTGGCAGGTGTCGAGGCAGAGCCGGATCTCGTCGCGCCCGACCGCCTCGAACAGCTCGGCCGCCTGCGGCAGCGTGGACGCGACGGTCCCGGCGCCGCCCGCCATGAGCTCGAGGATCACCGGAGCGGGCGCGTCCTCCGCGATCCGCCGCACGGACTCGGCGGCTCGGGCGATGGCCTCCGGCCGAGGCGTCTCCGCCCCGGCCGCCCCCGAATGCACGACGAGGCCCGCGCCGCCCAACGCTGCGACGGCCTCGAGCTCGCGCCGGGCAAGGTCGACCGATCGCCGCCGGAACCCCTCGGCGGGGGAGGCGATGTTGATCAGGTAGGAGCTGTGGGCGACGAGCGGGCCGACGTCCGCCTCCGCTGCGGCCGCTCGGAACTCCGCGGCGAGCTCCGCGGTCAGGGCCGGTGGCGCCCAGGCGCGCGGGTTCGAGATGAAGACCTGGAGCGCCTCGGCCCCGCGCTCGACCGCGTGCGCGACCGCGTTCGTGATCCGGCCCCGGGTGGGGACGTGGGCCCCGAGCCTCACCGCCGGCTCATCCGCCGACGTAGATCTTGACCTGGCTCCCGGCCTCGACCGTCTCTCCCCTCCGCGGGTTCTGCCCGACGACGCGGTCGCCGGACGAGCCCGGGAGGCGGACGACGCTCACCTCGAGCCCGAGCCGTCCGAGGCGGCGGACCGCGTCCTCCTCCTGCATGCCGATCACGTCCGGCATCGGGAACCGCTGGGGACCCTTCGACACGACGATCGTCACCGACGCGCCACGGGTGACGGTCTTGCCCGCCGCCGGCTCCTGGCGGATCACGCGGCCACGCGCGACCTCGGTCGAGAATTCCTCGAGGAGCCGCACGCCGAGGCCGGCCGCCTCGAGCAGCGCGGTCGCGTCGGCGGTGCTGCGGCCGCGCACATCCGGGACCTCCACCGGCGGGCGGCCGCGGCTCACGACGAGCTCCACCGTCTCGCCCGCCTCGAGCGTTGCCCCGCCGGCCGGGCTCTGGGAGACGACGCGCCCGCGCTCGACCTCGTCGTGGAAATCGCGCGTCACGCGAACCTCGAGCTTCGCCTCCGCGAGGATCTGCTCGGCGCGGGCGAGCCGGCGCCCCTCGACCTTCGGCACCTCGACCAGCTCGGGCCCGCGTGAGACGACGATGGCGAGCGTCGCGCCTCGCCGGGCGTTGTCACCCGGCGGCGGGTCCTGCGAGACGATCTCTCCCGCCGGCACGTCGGGCGAGAAGACCTGGCGCTCGACGGTGATCGTGAGCCCGCGCGCCTCCGCCTCGGTCGAGGCGGCATCGACGGTCATCCCGGCAAGGTCGGGGACCTCGATGTGGGGGATCGCGTAGGTCCAGGAGGCCCACGCCGAGGTCGTCAGGAGGGCGAGGGCCGTCGCCCACCGCAGGACGCGGCGGAACCGGCGACGGCGGCGCTTCCGCGGCGACTCCGCGCGCGGGATCGTGACGGTGGCGGCGCGATCGGCCTCGGCTTCCTCGCCGCTCGGCACGGAACGGACGACCTCGGCCAGCGAGGGCGCGGGCGGCAGCTCGGGGAGGCTCGCGGCGAGCGCCGCGCGCATCGAGCGGGCGTCCGGCGTGCGTCGCTCGCGATCCGGTTCGGTCGCCCCGAGGACGGCTCGGTCCAGTGAGGGCGGGACCATCGGGTTCGCGGCCGACGGCGCCGGCACACGCTCCTGGAGATGCTTGTACGCGATCGCCACCGAGGTCTCCCCGGTGAACGGCACCCGGCCGGTCAGCACCTCGTACAGCGCGATGCCCGCCGCGTACAGGTCCGTGCGCTGGTCGGCGACCTCGCCCTGGATCTGCTCGGGTGCGAGGTACTGGACCGTGCCGGTGACGGTCCCCGGAGCGGTGCTGACGCGCGACTCGGCGAGCGCGCGCGCGAGCCCGAAGTCGGCGACCTTCACGAGCCCGTCGGTCGTGATGAGGATGTTCTCGGGCTTGACGTCGCGGTGGACGATCCCCTGCGCGTGGGCGTGCTCGAGCGCGGCGAGCACCTGCTGGAGGACCTCGACCGCCTGTGCCGGCTGGAGCGGCCCGTGCTGGGACAGCACCGTCCGCAGGTTCGGTCCGCGCACGAACTCCATCACCATGAAGTAGGTGTCGCCGGCCTGGCCCCAGTCGTGGACGTGGACGATGTTCGGGTGGTTGAGCATCGCCGAGGCCCGGGCCTCGCGGCGGAAGCGGTCGATGAACGCGGTATCGCCCGCGAGGGTTGCGTGCAGGAGCTTCAGCGCGACGTCGCGGTCGAGCACCGGATCGCGCGCGCGGAAGACCTCGCCCATGCCGCCGGCAGCGATGCGGGCAACGATCTGATAGCGGCCGTCGACGGTGGTCTCGATCACGGCGATGGTAGGTTGGGGGACACGGCCTCCAGACCATTGTAGGGGGCGCTTCCCCCCGGTACACGGAAGGGAGCCCGCGTGGCGCAGCAGGGGAGCCTCGACGAGGAGCTGGCGGCGCTCGAGGGCCGAGTGGCCGCCGGCGAGACCGACCGCCGTGCCCTCGGCTTCTCATCGTTCCTCCGGCGGGTCAAGCGGGACCCGGAGGCGCGCGAGCGCTTGGCCGAGCGGGTCGGCGCGGTCGACCGGCGCCTCTTCGAGGCCCGCAAGCGCGTGATCCCGATCCCCGTGGGTCTCACGATCCTGCTCGCGCAGACGATCGTGCTCGCCGCGGTGGTTCCCGTCGCGCTCGCGTTGGCGCGGGGCATGGACCGGCCGCGCCCGGGGCTCGCCGGGCTCCTGCTGGTGGGCGCCGCCGTGGGTTTGTCGGTCAGCGTGCACGGCCCCGCGCACTGGATCGCAGGACGCACGATGGGGATGCGCTTCGTGGGGTGGTTCCTCGGCGGGCCGTTCCGGATCCAGCCGGGGCTGAAGGTCGACCAGGCGAGCTACCTGCGGGCGGATCCCACCTCGCGTGCGGCGATGCACGCCGCCGGAGCGATCGCGAGCAAGGTCGCGCCGTTCGCCGTGTTCGGCGTCGCCTACGTCCAGCACGCGCGGGCCGGATGGGAGCTGGTGCCGGAGTGGTCGCTGTGGGCGATCCTCGGCTTCGGCGCCCTGCAGATCGTGACCGACGTCGTGTGGTCGACGCGGCGCTCCGACTGGATGCGCGTGCGCCGCGAGCTGCGGATCGCGCGGGCGGAGCAGGGCGCGGTGCTATCATCGAGGGGAGATCCGGGGAGCTCGGGGCAACCGGGCTGAGAGGCCGGCTGGGGACGATCCGCGCCGGCGACCCGCGAACCTGAACCGGGTAATGCCGGCGCAGGGAGCGCACGGCCGCGCGACTCGCGGCCCCGTCCGGTGCCGGCAGCGACGCGAGGAGCGACCGTGGCCAGCACCGACATCCGCACCGACCCGCTCCTGATCGCCGGCCGCTCGTTCTCCTCCCGGCTGCTCGTCGGGACCGGGAAGTTCGGCTCGCACGAGGCGATGCGTGACGCGCTCGACGCCTCGGGCGCGGAGGTCGTGACGGTGGCGCTGCGGCGCGTGGACCTCGATGCGACCGGCGGGCCCGACATCCTCGAGTTCATCGATCCGGACCGGTACCTGCTGCTGCCGAACACCTCGGGTGCCGTCGACGCCGACGAGGCGGTGCGCCTCGCCCGGCTCGCGCGCGCCGCCGGGATGCCGCCGTGGGTGAAGCTCGAGGTCACACCCGAGCCGAGGTACCTGCTCCCGGACCCGGTCGAGACGCTGCGCGCCGCGGAGGTCCTCGTCGCCGACGGCTTCACGGTCCTGCCGTACATGGGGGCCGACCCGATCCTGGCGAAGCGTCTCGAAGAGGCCGGGTGCGCGACCGTCATGCCGCTCGGGTCGTGGATCGGGTCGAACCAGGGCCTGCGGACGCGCGACGCTGTCGCCATCATCGTCGAGCAGGCGAGCGTGCCGGTCGTCGTCGACGCCGGCCTCGGCGCCCCGTCGCACGCCGCGGCGTGCATGGAGCTCGGGGCAGACGCCGTCCTCGTGAACACCGCGATCGCGGTGGCGAGCGACCCGGTGGCGATGGCGCGGGCGTTCGCGCTCGGGGTCGAGGCCGGACGGCGCGCGTTCCTCGCGGGACGGGCGCCGGAGCTCGAGGCGGCGGAGGCATCGAGCCCCCTCACGGGGTTCCTCGACAAACTCGCGACGTCGCAGACCGACCCCGCGGTGACGGAACCGTGAGGGTCGAGCGTCTCGCCGACCTCGCCGCGCCGATCGGCGAGCGTGATGGCTTCGTCGAGCCGTGGCCGCTGCGGACGTTCGCGCACGCGCTGGCGGCGCTGCCGCTCGACGACCTCGTGGCCGTCGCGAACGACGCCTCGCCGGGCCGTGTCGACCGCGCGCTCTCGACCGATGCGGCCGCGCGCACGCTCGAGGACGTCGCGGCGCTGCTATCCCCGGCGGCGGCCGAGCGCCTCGAGGACGTGGCGGCGGCGTCGCGCGCGCTGACGCTCGCGCGCTTCGGCCGGACGATGCACCTGTACGCGCCGCTGTACCTGTCGAACGAGTGCCTCACGACCTGCGGATATTGCGGGTTCGCGAAGAACCTCCCCGTCGCGCGCAAGACCCTCGGCGAGGACGAGACGCTCGAGGAGGCGCGTCACCTCGTCCGCGAGGGGTACCGGTCGCTGCTGCTGCTGACCGGTGAGCACGAGCGGCTGACCGGGGTCGCGTTCCTCGAGCGGCACGTGCGGGCGCTCGCGCCGCTCGTCCCGTCGATCGCCCTCGAGGTGCAGGTGTGGGGCGAGGAGGACTACCGCCGCCTCGTCGCTGCCGGGACCGAGGGGATCGTGATCTACCAGGAGACGTACGACCCGCGGCGCCACCTCGAGGTTCACCTCGCTGGGCGGAAGCGCGACTACCGCTGGCGTCTGCTCGGGCCCGAGCGCGCGGCACGAGCCGGCGCGAGGCGGGTGGGGAT
>DATLGG010000195.1:0-5640 GCA_035540615.1 Actinomycetota bacterium
GGTGCCTGGACCTGTTCGCCGGCACGGGCGCGCTCGGGATCGAGGCGCTCTCCCGCGGGGCCGCTTCATGCGTCTTCGTCGAGCGCGACCCCGCCGCGGTGCGGGTGATCCGCGAGAACCTCGAGCGGACACGGCTCGCGCCCCTCGGACGGGTCATCCGCGCCACGGTCCAGGGGCATCTGCGCCGGGGAAGCCACGATCGGCCGGACCTCGTCTTCCTCGACCCCCCCTACGACCATCCCGAGGACGATCTCCGCTCGGTCCTCGGCTCGGTCGATGACCGACTTGTCCGGGGCGGCCGGTTCGTCCTCACGCGGCCGAAGACGGGTGCCATCGATGTGATTCCTGTAAACTTCCAGGTCGAGCGGCGTCTCTCCTACGGGGATGCCGTGATCCTCGTCTGTCGGGAGGGACGGTGAGCCTTGTGGCTCTGTGCCCGGGGACCTTCGATCCGGTCACCAACGGGCACCTGGACATCGTCGAGCGCGCGGCCAAGCTGTTCGACCGCGTGGTCGTGGCGGTGATCGAGAACCCCTCGAAGGAGCCGCTGTTCAGCGTCGAGGAACGGGTCACCATGCTGAAGGAGGCCGTGGCGCCGATCGCCGGCGTGGAGGTGGATTCGTTCACCGGCCTCCTCGTGGAGTACGCCCGGCGGAAGGGGACCCGGATCGTCGTCAAGGGGATCCGGGCCGTGAGCGATTTCGACTACGAGCTGCAGATGGCGCAGATGAACCGGGAGCTGGCGGGGCTGGAGACGTGCTTCGTCCCCACGAACCCGAACTGGTCCTACCTGTCGTCCTCGCTGGTGAAGGAGGTCGCACGGTACGGCGGCGACGTGACGCCGCTCGTCCCGGAGCACGTCCGCGCCCGGATCGAGGAGCGACTCGGCTGATGGACATCGCGTCGCGGATCCGGCAGCTCGAGGAGCTCGTCAACGAGGCGAAGTCGATGCCGCTGTCCGCCTCGATCCTGATGAACAAGGACGAGCTGCTCGAGCTCGTCGACGGGATGAAGAAGACGCTGCCGGACGAGATCCGGCAGGCGCGCTGGGTCGTGAAGGATCGCGAGGAGCTGCTCGCGAAGGCCCGTCGGGACGCCGAGGGGATCATCGAGGAGGCCGGGCGCGAGCGGCAGCGGCTGATCGCCGAGCAGGAGGTGGTCGTCGAAGCGGCCCGCGAGGGCGACCAGATCCTCGCGGAGGCGCGGGAGCGCGCTCGGCAGATCCAGCTCGAGGCGGAGGACTACGTCGACGGGAAGCTCGCCGGGTTCGAGGCCACGATGACGCAGGTCCGCGACCAGCTGGCCGATCTCCAGGATCAGCTGGCCGAGCGCGTCGCCCGGATCCTCGACGTGATCCACAAGGGCCGCGAGCGGCTGCGCGGGCAGACCGTCGCCGACGAGCACCTCGGGGACGACGAGGCCGAGCTCCTCGCCCCGGAGGAGGAGGCGATCGAATGACGACCGTCGACGTGCGCGATCTCCTCAACCGGCCCGGCAGCTCGCGTGAGCTGCACGTGTCCCCGGTCCTCGAGGATCTCGGGACCGAGCTCGCCGCGGTTCCGGCGGAGACGCCGGTGCGCGTCACGGGACTGCTCGAGAGCGTCGTCGAGGGGATCCTCGTCAGCGGCGCCGTCTCCGGGCCGGTCGCGTTCCGCTGTGCGCGCTGCCTCACGGAGTTCACCCGCGACGTCCGCGTCGACGTCGCGGAGCTCTTCGGCTTGGACGTCGAGGACCCGGCCGAGGACACCGGGTACATCGTGCGCGACGGCGAGCTCGACCTCGAGCCGTTGATCCGCGACTCCCTCGTGCTCGCGCTACCCTTCTCGCCGCTCTGCCGGCCCGATTGCCTCGGCCTGTGCGAGCGCTGCGGGGGCAACCGGAACCTGGGTGAATGCTCGTGCGAACCGGAGGTCGACGAGCGCTGGAGCGCGCTCGCCGACCTCGACCTGGACTGAAGACGAAAGGAGCGATCGACGTGGCGGTTCCGAAGCGGAGACAGACGAAGACCCGGCGGGACAAGCGTCGGGCGAACTGGAAGGGCGAGGCGCCCACCTACAGCGAGTGCCCGCAGTGCAAGCAGCCGAAGCTTCCGCACCGCGTCTGCACGAACTGCGGCCACTACGGAGGGCGTCAGGCCGTGGAGGTGGAGTAGGCACTTGCGCAGGCGGACGCGGCTCGAGCAGGGCCTCGGCTTCCGCTTCCGTGACGAGGGGCTCCGCGTCACGTCGCTCACCCACCGCAGCTTCGCGTTCGAGCGGGGGAGCGGGGACACGAACGAGCGTCTCGAGTTCCTCGGCGACGCCGTCCTGGGCCTCGTGGTCACCGACCTCGCCTACCGCCGCTTCCCCGATCTGCCCGAGGGCGAGCTCGCGAAGCTCCGCGCGGCGATCGTGAACATGGCGACCCTCGCGGACGTCGCGCGCGACCTCGGGATCGGGGAGGAGGTGCTCCTGGGACGAGGGGAGGCACGCTCCGGCGGAGCCCAGAAGGCGAGCATCCTCGCCGACGCCCTGGAGGCCGTGATCGGGGCGCTCTACCTCGACCGGGGGCTCGTGGCCGCCCGGAAGTTCATCGAGCGGGTCTTCTGGCCGCGCATGCTCGCGTACGCGCAGGGGCGCGGGCCGCGCGACCACAAGACCGGCCTGCAGGAGCTCGCCGCGCAGTCGAGCGGCGTCGTTCCCCAGTACCGCGTCACGGAGCGAGGGCCGGACCACGCGAAGCGGTTCACCGCCGTCGTCCTGCTCGGCGGCGAGCCGTACGGCTCCGGCGAGGGGACGTCGAAGAAAGAGGCAGAGCAGCAGGCGGCGCGGGAGGCGTTCGAGAGACTCACCGATGAAGGTCGCACGGTTGCGGCGGGGGAGGGCTGATGGAGCTACCGGAGGTCGAGGTGATGCGCCGGGACCTCGAGAAGGACGTGGTCGGGCGGAAGATCGCCTCGGTCGACGTGAAGCGCACGAAGAACACGAAGCGGGTCCTCCGCCGGCACAAGGTCCCGAAGGATTTCCGGGACCGGCTCGTCGACCGCAAGGTCACCGGCGCCGACCGGCGCGGGAAGTACATCCTGCTCGGGCTCGACTCCGAGGACGTCCTCGTCGTCCACTTCGGGATGAGCGGACAGCTCCTGCGGGGCACGAAGCGCACCGCGCCGCCGCAGCACACGCACGTGGTGCTCACCTTCGCGACGGGAGGGGACCTCCGCTTCGTCGACCCGCGGGCCTTCGGGGAGCTGTTCGTCACGCCGCGCGACGATCTCGGGAAGGTGAAGGAGCTCGCCCACATCGCGCTCGACCCCCTCGAGCACACCTTCACGTGGCAGCAGTTCTCCCAGCTCCTGGCGGCGCACCGGGCGAAGCTCAAGCCACTGCTGATGGACCAGACCTTCATCTCGGGTCTCGGCAACATCTATTCCGACGAGGTCCTGTTCGCGGCTGGGCTGCGATGGGATCGCCGGTCGGACGAGCTCTCCTCGCAGGAGGTGCGTCGCCTCTACCGCGGGATCCAGGAGGTCGTCCACGACGCGATCCGGCTCCGGGGCACGACCCTCGGCGACCAGGCGTACGTCGATCTCTACGGGAAGCCGGGCGAGTTCCTCCCCGAGCTCAAGGTCTACGGGCGCAAGGGCGAGCCCTGCCGCCGCTGTCGCACGCCTCTCGAGAGCGTCCGCGTCGGCAACCGTAGCTCGTACTACTGCCCGCAGTGTCAGAGCTGATCCCGAGGGCGCGTCGGCCCGTCACGCGGTCGAGGGGACGCCCGTCGCCCCGGGGTCGCGGGCCCACCGGGCCACGTCCCTGACGCGTCCGGACCCTTCCACGAGCAGCACCAGGAAGATCCCGTAGATCGGGAGGTGGCCGACGAGCTCGAGCCATCCGAGGAACAGCAGGGTGACGTTGAACGGGACGACGGCGCCGAGCACCGCCAGGCGCGTGGCGACCCCCGAGATGAGCAGGAGCCCGATCGCGAGCTCCACCGCTCCCGCCAGATCGATGAAGGCACGGTCGGAGACCCCGAAGCCCGCGCCGACGTTGAAGTGCGGGTTCCGCGTGAGGAAGACCTCCGAGACGCCGGGGGCGAGGAGCTTCTCGGTGAGACCGTTCACCGCGATCGCGACGCCCGCGCAGACGCGGAGCATGCCGACCGCGCCCGGGTTCATGGCCGGCGCCTCGTCGGGACCGGCGACGCGTGCGTCGACCGACCAGCGCCGGCGCCCGACGATCCCCAGGTAGAGCGCGATCCCCAGCAGCTCCGCGCGCTCGAGCATCGGCACGACCCCGTAGACGGACATCCCCACCAGCCCGCTCAGCACGAGCAGCCACGCGGCCGCCCGGGTGAACAGCCCGACGACGATCAGCACGGCGATCACGACCTGGATCGCGGCGAGCGTCGTGCCCGTGCTCCCGCCGGGGAGCCGCAGGCTCGGGGCGAGGTAGGAGCCCAGCAGGGCGTGGGCGATCAGCGAGACTCCCAGGTGCAGCGAGAGCAGGAAAGGCAGGAAGGGCCGGAGCCGACGCCGCAGCCGGGCGAGCCGCCGATCCATCTCCGCGCGCCGCTCGACCCAGCCGAGCACGACGGCCGCGAGCAGCGTCCCGAGGAGGGCCAGCGCGACCGGCAGCGACAGCAGGCGGGCCTGATCGAGCGGGACGGCCGTCGGGTCCTCGACGAACCACTTCACGTGTGCGAGGGGCATCGACGTCCATCATCCCCGTTCCGGGAAGGAGCGAGCAGGCCGGATCGGCTGCGGAGGATCCGGTGAGCTTCCGGGCATCCGAATCACACCGCTGGTAGCATCGCCGCAGATGTTCCTCCGCTCACTCACGCTCCGCGGGTTCAAGTCGTTCGCCGACAAGACGACCCTTGAGTTCGCCCCCGGCATCAGCGCGGTGGTCGGCCCGAACGGCTCCGGGAAGTCGAACCTCGTGGACGCGATCTCCTGGGTCCTCGGCGAGCAGGGTCCCCGGGCGCTCCGCGGCTCCCAGATGGCCGACGTGATCTTCGCGGGGAGCGCGAACCGTCCGGCTCTCGGGATGGCCGAGGTGAGCCTCGTGATCGACAACAGCGCGGGCGCGATCCCCGTCGACCTCACCGAGATCGAGGTCTCGCGGGTCGTGTACCGCTCCGGCGAGAGCCAGTACCTGATCGGGGGGAAGCCGGTCCGCCTGATGGACATCCAGGAACTGCTGTCCGACACCGGGATCGGCCGGGCGCTGCACACCGTGGTCGGTCAGGGCCAGCTCGAGGACGTTCTGACCGCGCGGCCCGAGGAGCGCCGTCAGTTCATCGAGGAGGCCGCCGGCATCGCGAAGCACCGTCGGCGGAAGGAGCGGGCCCAGCGGAAGCTCGCCGGCCTCGAGCAGGACCTCCTCCGCCTCCAGGACGTGATGACCGAGCTCCGGCGCCAGCTGAAGCCGCTGAAGCACCAGGCCGAGTCGGCGAGGAAGCACCAGGAGCTGTCGGATGAGGCCGAGCGGCTGACGTGGCGGCTCGCCGCCGCCCGCCTGCGCGACCTCCAGCGCGTGCGGGACGACCGGCGGCACCGTTGGGAGGAGGGACAGACGCGCCGTCGCGACGCCGAAGAGCGCCTCCGCCGGCTCGACGCCGACATCGCGCGGATCGGGGAGCGGCTCGCCGGGACGGAGCAGGCCC
>DATLGG010000196.1:0-4311 GCA_035540615.1 Actinomycetota bacterium
ACCGTCCCCGAGCGGACGGCCGACGAGCTCGCCCTTCTCTTCGGGGGCCTCCTCCGGCACCGCGACCTCTCCTTCGACCGCAACGTCACCGGCGTCGTCGTCTCGAGCGCGGTCCCGCAGGCGACCCAAGCCCTGCGCGAGATGGTCGGGCGCTATTTCGGCTTCCCGCCGGTGGTCGTCGAGCCGGGCGTGAAGACGGGCGTGCCCGTCCTCACCGACAACCCGCGCGAGGTCGGCGCCGACCGCATCGTGAACGCGCTCGCGGCCTTCTCGAAGCACGGCGGTCCGGCGATCGTCGTTGACTTCGGCACCGCGACGACCTTCGATGCGATCTCCGAACGAGGCGAGTACCTCGGCGGCGTGATCGCGCCGGGCCTGCAGATCTCCGCGCGCGCCCTGTACGAGCACACCGCGCGACTGCCGCGCGTCGAGCTCGTCCCGCCGCGTTCGGTCGTCGGGAAGAACACCGTCGAGAGCGTCCAGTCGGGGCTCGTCTTCGGGTACGCCTCGATGGTCGACGGGACCGTCGAGCGGATCGCGAAGGAGCTCGGGGACGCGACGGTCGTCGCCACCGGGGGCCTGGCGGCGGTCGTGATCGGCGAGTGCCGCACGATCGACCACCACGAGCCGTGGCTAACCCTCGACGGGTTGCGACTCGTCTACGAGAGGAATGCGGCCTCGTGAGCGATGCCGGTGCGCCGGAGACGCCGGAGGAGCGTCCGGAAGACGTCCTCGCCGTCCGCCGTCAGAAGCTCGAGCGTCTGCGCGAGCGCGGCATCGAGCCGTTCGCCCGCCGCTACGAGCCGGACGCGCGCGCCGCCGACCTCCAGGAGCGGTTCCTCGACCTCGAGGCCGGCGCCTCCAGCGGCGAGCGCGCGCGGGTCGCCGGCCGGCTCCACGGGCTCCGCCGCCTCGGCAAGCTCTGGTTCGGCGTCCTGCGCGACGGCTCCGGCGAGATCCAGCTGATGCTCGATCAGGCGACGCTCGGGGCGGAGGCCTGGGCGCTGCTCGACGACCTCGACGTCGGCGACTGGGTCGGTGCCGAAGGCGAGGTGATCCGCTCGCGCCGGGGCGAGCTCTCCGTCCGCGCGTCCGAGCTTTCGGTCCTCGCGAAGTCCCTCCGCCCCATGCCGGAGAAGTGGCACGGCCTGCGCGACGTCGAGCTCCGCATGCGTCAGCGCTACCTCGACCTGGCGACGAACGATGAGGCGCGCTCGATGGTCCGGCGCAAGGCGGCGATGCTGCGCGCCCTCCGCGGCGTCCTCGACGCCCGCGGCTTCCTCGAAGTGGAGACGCCGATCGTCCAGACGATCCCCGGCGGCGGCCTCGCGCGGCCCTTCGAGACCTTCCACGAGGCCCTCGGGATCCCGATGTTCCTGCGGATCGCCCCCGAGCTGTACCTCAAGCGCCTGCTCGTCGGCGGCTTCGACCGCGTGTACGAGATCGGGCGTAACTTCCGCAACGAGGGGATCTCGCCCCAGCACAACCCCGAGTTCACGATGCTCGAGGCCTACGAGGCCTTCGGGACCTACGAGGACATGATGGACCTGCTCGAGGAGCTCGTTCGCGCGGCTGCCGACGGCGTGAACGGCTCGCTCGTCTTCACCTTCCGCGGCGAGTCGGTCGACCTCGCCCAGCCGTTCCGTCGCGCCACGCTCGCCGAGATGGTCAGCGAGGCGCTCCACCACCACGTCACGATCGACACGTCGATCATGGACCTCCAGAAGCTCGCCGGCCGCCACGGCATGGACGCCGACCCCGACTGGGGCCCGGGCAAGCTGATGCTGGAGATCTTCGAGAAGCTCGTCGAGCCCAAGCTGATCGAGCCGACCTTCGTCCGCGACTTCCCACGCGAGGTCTCACCGCTGGCGCGCTCTCACCGTGACGACCCCAGGCTGACCGAGCACGTCGACCTGATCCTCGGCGGGGTCGAGATCGCGCCCGCCTACTCCGAGCTGAACGACCCGGACGAGCAGCGCAGCCGCTTCGAGCTCCAGATGCAGCAGAAGGCGGCCGGAGCCGAGGAGACTCACCCGTACGACGAGGAGTTCATCGTCGCCCTCGAGCACGGCATGCCCCCCGCCGGCGGCCTCGGCCTGGGCGTCGATCGCCTCCTCGCCGTCCTGACCGACGCCCCCAGCCTCCGCGAGGTCATCATCTTCCCCGCCCTACGCCCCGAAGCCTGAGAGGTCCATCCGCTCGACCCAGCGCGCCCGCCACTCGGGGGCTTCGAACGGTTGGGCGAAGTAGGCGATCGCGTGCGTCACCTTGTCGCCGCGGAAGGTGGCCAGGACGACCTCGAGCCAGCGTTCGCCCTCGTAGTCGAGGTCGGTCTCCCAGGCGAACTGGTTGCCCGCGGCGAAGATGCGGCGAACCCCGCCGGTCGGGCGGGTGGGATGGTGCTCGATCATCGCCAGCTGGTTCTCCATGCCGCGGATCCTCTCCCCCGACTGCGGGATGTCCTCGACGGCGTCTTCGTGGAAGAGCTCCCGGGCGGCCGAGGGCAGGTCCCCGCCGGCGACGTGCTCCGCGTAGCGCGCCAGCGTCGCGCGTCGGGCCTCCTCGTTCCCGTCGCCCTCCGCCAACGACGGTTCGCTCGCGCGATCCGGCGCGCGCTCGGTGATCTCCCCGCGCCACTCGGGCGCCTCGAACGGCTCGACGAAGTACATGATGTCGCGCCATACGAGCCCCTCACGCAGCTCGGTGATCGCCACCCCTTGCCAGCTTCCCTGCTCCGGATACTCGAGCGCCGTCTCGACGAACCACGCGTTGCCGCCGCCGGAGATCCGGACGGGGATCATCATCGGCGAGACGGTCCAGCGGTCCGGGGTCCCCTGGACCGAGCGGATCTCTTGGTCCGGGAAGCCTGGATAGGCCTCCATGATGGCCATCGCGTTCTGGTGCCCGACGATCCGCTCTCCCGACTGCGGCCACTCCATCGTCCAGCCGGGGTGCCGGAGGCGCCGAAGCGTCGGCTCGTCCGGCGGAGCCGTCGCCCTCCAGTAGCGCTCCACGAGCTCGCGGGTCATCGTTCCTCCCTTAGCCGGAGCAAGCCTACAGGCGGCGAGCCGATCGCTGCACTCGCTAGGGTTGGAGGGTGCGCAGGGTGCTCGAGCGCCTCCGGCCCATCGTCATCCCGCTCCTCGTGGGCTCGCTGGGCGCCTGGCTGGCCCTCCTGCTCGCGGGCCCCGTCCGCTATCCCGTGGGGCCGTTCGACGTCGAGCTCTTCGCGCGGCCCGGGGCGCCCGTCACGGAGATCCACCTGCCGCCGTTCGGCCGGATCCGCGCCGACACGCACCGCGCGCCGCTGCACCTGAGCGCAACGCTGACCGAGTTCGCCGCGCCGGAGCTCACGTCGTCGCTCCGATCCGGCGGGACGCACGGGATCGTCCGGCAGGTCGAGCGCGACGGCGCCATCGCCGTCCGGCGGCACGCCCGCGCGTCGGCCGCGGTCGCCCTTGCGGGAGCGGCGACCGCCGGCGTCGTCGCGTTCCGCCGCCGCTGGCGCCCGGTCGCCGGATCGCTCCTCGCCGGGGGCGTCATCTTCCTCCTCACGGCCGGGACGACCGTCGCCACCTATCGTTCGAGCGCGTTCCTCGAGCCGACGTTCACGGGGTCGCTCACGCTCGCGCCGCGGCTGCTCGGCCCGGTCCGCGGCGCGACCGACCGCATCGAGGACTTCCGCGCGGAGCTCACGCGGATCGTCGACGGAGCCGTCCGTGCCTACGGTGTGATCGCGGCCCAGCCTCCCTCGACGAGCCGCGTCGTCGCGCTGCACATCAGCGACGTCCACGCCTCACCGGTCGGGATGGACGTGGCCCAGCGCCTGGCGGAGGCGTTCGAGGTCGACCTCGTCCTCGACAGCGGCGACATCACGACGTTCAACACGCCGCTCGAGCAGGAGATCCTGGCCCGGATCCCCGACTTCGGCATCCCGTACGTCTTCGTCCGCGGGAACCACGACTCCCCGGCGACGACCGCGCAGATCGCCGCCTACCCGAACGTCCACGTCCTCGAGGACGAGACGGTCGAGGTCCTGGGCCTGCGCGTCCACGGCCTCCCCGACCCGGAGCTGACCCCGGCGAACCCCGACCGGGCGGGGGAGCGCGAGCGGATCCGGCTCCTGCGCGAGCGTGGTGAGGTCGCGGCCGAGCGCTTCCGCGCCGCGGGCGAGCCGCCGGACGTCCTGCTGGTGCACGACGAGCGGATGGCGGAGCCCCTCGCGGGCGTCGTGCCGCTCGTGCTCGGCGGTCATTTCCACCGCACCGAGGCCCGGGTCCTTGAGGGGACGCCCTTCCTGCGGGTGGGGAC
>DATLGG010000197.1:0-4792 GCA_035540615.1 Actinomycetota bacterium
GGGCGTTGCGCGCCTCGCCCATCCCCGTGGGCAGCGCCACGCTCAGGTGCGGAGAGGCACCCTCCCGGGTCGGGCCCGGCAGGATGCCGACGACGGTCCCGCCGGCTTCGCGCGCGCCGCGCGCGGCGGCGTCCATCACTCCCCCGAGGCCGCCGCACACGATCGTCGCCCCGGCCTCCGCCAGCCGCCGTGCGACGAACGCCGCGGCCTCCACCTCGGCTGGGCGCGCGTTCCCGGGCCCGCAGATCGCCACGACCGCCGTCATCCGAGGATCCGCTCGAGGAGGTCGGCGGCGCGGTGCTTGTCCAGGGGCTCGTTCCCGTTGCCGCACTTCGGCGACTGGACGCACGAGGGGCAGCCGTCGCGGCAGGGGCACGCGCGGATCGCCTCGAGGGTCGCACGCAGGAGCCGCTCGCCCTGGACGAACCCGCGCTCGCTGATCCCCGCCCCGCCGGGATAGCCGTCGTAGATGAAGATCGCGCAGGAATCGGTGTCGGGGTGGTAGGCGGTCGAGACGCCGCCGACGTCCCAGCGGTCGCAGGTGGCGACGAGCGGCAGGAGCCCGATCGCCGCGTGCTCCGCGGCGTGGGCCGCGCCCGGGAGGCTCGCCGGTGGCACGCCGGCTCGGACGATCGTCGCGTCGGGGATCGCCCACCACACCGCGCGCGTGACGAGGGTCTGCGGCGGGAGGTCGAGCAGGACCGTGTCGAGGATCTCGCCGGACGGAAGCTTGCGCTGATACCCGGTGACCTGTGTCGTGACGCGCACCTCGCCGAAGAACATCGGCGTCTCCGCGACCTTCGACTCGGCGAGGACCCGAAGCACGTCGATGTCCGTCGTCCGCTTCGCCTGCGTGTAGACGTCGGTGCTGGAACGGTGGACGAGCGCCACGCCTTCTCCAAGGTCGAGGGAGCGAACCTCGTACTGCTCGCCCTGATGGAGGTAGATCGCGCCCTCGTGGACCTGCGAGTGGGAGCGCGCCTCGTCGACGGTCCCGAGGAGCGAGCCCGTCGCCTCCTCGACGATCAGCACGACACGCGACGAGGCGGACCGGATGTCGACGGCCCGGTGCGGGGCCTCGCCACGGTTGTGGAGCTTCCCGCGTCGCTCGGCGAGCCCACCGGTCTCCAGGAGCGACGCGACCACGTCCGGTGCGGCGTCGCCGAACACCTCGAGCTCCTCCGGGTCCAGGGGGTGCTCCTGCGCGGCGCAGCGGAGATGGGGCCCCACCACGTACGGGTTCGTCGGATCGACGACGGCGGCCTCCGGCGGCTTGCGGAAGAGGTCGTCCGGGTGGGTCACCAGGTACTGGTCGAGCGGGTCATCCTGCGCGACGAGGATCGCGATCGAGCCGCTGCCCCGCCGTCCGGCGCGCCCCGCTTGCTGCCAGAGCGACGCGCGGGTTCCCGGGTAGCCGGCGAGGACCGCGGCGTCGAGCGACCCGATGTCGATCCCGAGCTCCAGCGCGTTCGTCGCGGCCACGCCGAGCAGCCTCCCCTCGGCGAGGTCCCGTTCGAGCGCGCGTCGCTCCTCGGGGAGGTACCCGGCGCGGTAGGCCTTGATCCGTTCGGCCAGGACATCGTCCGTCTGGCGCTTCGCGATGTCGGCGAGCAGCTCGGCGCTCCGCCGCGTCCGTCCGAACGCGATCGTCCGCGCACCGCTTCCGACGAGCCGTGACAGGAGGAAGCCGGCCTCGCCGACGGCTCCCTTCCGCGTTCCCTCCTCCTCGTCGATCATGGGCGGGTTCCACAGGCAGAAGACCTTCTCGCCGCGCGGCGAGGCGTCCTCGCGCACCTCCTCGAACGGCACGCCCACGAGCCGCTCGGCGAGCTCGCCCGGGTTGCCGACGGTCGCAGAGGCGAGGACGAACCGCGGGTCGCCGCCGTAGCGCGCGACGAGGCGCCGCAGGCGGCGCAGGATCATGGCCACGTGGGAGCCGAAGACGCCGCGCGCCACGTGCGCCTCGTCGACGACGACGAGCGCGAGCCGCAGGAGGAAGTCCGCCCAGCGCGCGTGGTTCGGAAGGATCGACGCGTGGAGCATGTCGGGGTTCGTGAGGATCAGGTTCGCCGTCCGGCGGATGAGCGGGCGCTCCTGCTTCGGCGTGTCACCGTCGTAGACCGCCGGGCGGAGCTGGGGCAGGCGGAGCTCACGGATCTGCCGGAGCTGGTCGCGCGCGAGCGCTTTCGTCGGGAAGAGGTAGAGACCGGTCGCGTGCGGCTCCGTGAGCACGCGCCGGGCGAGCTCGAGGTTGTAGACGAGGGTCTTGCCGCTCGCCGTCCCCGTCGCCACGATGACGTTGCGCCCCGCGGTCAGGTGGTCGAGCGCCGTGGCCTGATGCGGGTGGAGGCCGTCGAGTCCGAGGTGACGGAGGCGCGCCGGCAGCGGGTCGGGGAGGTCGGGGAAGGGCTGCGGGTCCGGTTCCCTCGCCGCGATCCGCTCGACGTGGACGAGCCGCTCGTCGACCTCGAGGTCATGCTCGAGCGACCGCAGGAACCCGTCCGCGTCCATACCGCCGATGTTCTCAGGTCACGGGGCCCCGTGCGGCCCGCCGCCGACCCGGACGCGACGAGGGCCCGGCCGGAGCCGGGCCCTCGCTTCGTGCGTGTTCGCTACGGCTGGCAGTCCGGGTGCGCGGGCTGCTGCGAGCAGACGAGCGTCTGTGGAACGTCAGACCCGACCACGAACGCCTGGGGCCGCGCCGTCTCGTCGATCGAGGGGACGGTCACGCCGAGAGACGTGAGCCACGGGCGCACGTGCGGGGTGTTCGCGTTGTTGAGGAACGATCCGTCGGGATCGATCTGCGTCCCGGGCTTGATCCATCCCGCGTGGTTCCCGGTGAACGCCTCGAACGGGTAGGTCATCGTCACGGTCTTCCCGCTGACGTCGAGCGTGAAGCCGTTCGCGATCGAGAGGACAGCCGCGTTGCCCGGGCAGCTCGCGGCCGCAGGGAGGCGGATGTCGGCTCGGTGCGGGTCGGCGGCGGCGTCGGGGTTGGATCCGCGGATGATGGCCTGGAACCAGACGTCACATCCCGCGATGTTCGTCAGGATCCTGACGATGATCGTCGGGCCGAAGGTCGGCATGACGTCGCCCTCCATCTGCAGGCGCACGCGGAACGCCTTCGGGGAGTAGAGGACCTGGCTCACGGTCCCGTCCTGGTTGTAGACCTTGATCGTGTCGTACGGCGTCGAGAAGTCCACCGACCGCAGGTCGGCGCCGGCGATCGATGCCGGACGCGTGTCGACCCCGTCGGTCGGGGCGAGGCTCGACAGCCCATTGCCATTGACGAAGTTTGCATCTCCGGCCGCGTCAGTGATGACTGTCGTCGCCTCTGAGTCGGCACCCGCGGATGGTGCTACAGCGGCCACCGCCAGCGCGAGCACGGCGGCGAGGGTGGCGCTACGCATAGGATCCTCCTCCTGTCGATTCCGTCGCTGTCGTGTTCGGCTTCGGGAGCCAGGATGCCTTTGTGCAATTGCACAGAGTTGGCGGAGGCGCCGCCGCGGGATCGGGAGGGATGGGACCTATCGGGCGAGCATGCCGTCGTCGGCGAGGTCGTCGTAGAGCGCCTGAGCGCCGTCGGAGATGAACACGACGCTGGCGCCGTTGACCTCGCCGTCGGTTGCGGGGACGACCGCGTTGCGGACCTTCGACGGATCGATCTGCGTCGCTCCGGCCAGCAGGTCGAAGATCTCCCCGAGCTTGAGGTCGGTCTCGACGTTCTCGACGCCGGTTCGGAGCCATCTCAGGAGCGTCGCCGGGTTCCGCTCGACGTCCTTCCGCAGCTTCTTCAGCGCGGCGATCAGCAGCCGTCCCTGGTTGTCGGAGCGGCCGAGGTCCCCACCGGGCGCGCTCTTGCGGTCGCGCGCGAAGGCGAGGGCGTCGGCGCCTCCGAGCCTCCGCCGGCCGGGGTCGAAGCTCGTCCCCGATGCGTCGTCGTGCATCGGGTACTCGATCTCGATCGTCACCCCGCCGATGCCCTTCACCATCCGCTGGAACTCGGGGAAGGACGTGAGGGCGTAGTAATCGATCTTGATCCCGGTGATGCTCTCCACCGTCTCGACCGCGAGCTGCGGTCCCCCGTAGACCATCGCGTCGTTGATCCGCGTCTGGCCGCGACCCGGAAGCGTGACCCACGAGTCACGCGGGAACCCGAGGATCCCCGCCCCGCCCTTCGCCGGGTTGATGCCGATCAGCTGGATCGCATCGGAGTGGAGCCGGTTCACGGGCTCGTGCGGCCGCGCGTCGCTCCCGAGCGCGAGGATGAAGATGGGCTCCTTGCTGGCCACCAGCGGGGAAGCCGCGGCGTCCTGCACGCGCTGGATCTCGACGGCCGGCGTCTGCGCCCGCACCGGCTCCATGCGGACACCGGTGACGACGTTCACACCGATGAGCGCGACGACCGCGCCGGCGACGAGGACGGAGAGGCGCCTCATCCCGCGCTCCCGGTCGGCGTCGGACCGGCCTGCGGATCCACCGACTCGATCGAGCCGTCGACGTCGTAGCCCACGATCTTCCACGTGCCGTCGATCATCCGCAGGAAATACGTGCCGCCGTGACTCACGCGGACGCTCCCTCCGCCGCGGACCGTCGCGTCCGCGCCGAAGGCCGTTCGCGCGACCGCGGCGACGGGCTCCTTCTTCGAGAGCAAGATCCCGACGTCGAGACGGCTCTCCGCCGGCACCACCCGGGTGATCCGCGCGGATCCCGGCCCCAGCGTCAGCTCAGCCAGGTCGCGCTGAGCGGCGTCAACCGTCCCCGGTGCGAACGCCTCCACGACCTTGGGGAA
>DATLGG010000198.1:0-3244 GCA_035540615.1 Actinomycetota bacterium
ACCCTCAGCGACGAAGACCGGGAAGTACAGGAAGTCCGGCTGGTCCGCCGCGATGTCCGTGAGGACCGGACCGAAGTCCGTCTCACCGACCTGGATCGCCTGCTGGGCCGTGATCTCTCCACCGAGCCTGGTGAAGTTGTCCGCGAACACCTGCTGGAGACCGTCGGCGTAGGGGCTGCCGTCGTGGATCGTGGCGGCCTTCCGCTTGCCGGCCTCGTTGTAGGCGAAGTCGGCCACCGCGCCACCCTGGATCTTGTCGTTGTGCGCGGTCCGCAGGTAGAAGGGCTGGTGCGTCTCCGGCGCCGTCAGCGCCGGGCCCGTGTTCGAGGGCGAGATCAGCACGATGCCCTGCTCGGACAGGATCGTGTCCGCGACGCCGAGCGCCGCGCTCGAGCAGCTGGTGCCGATGACCGCGGCGATCGTCGGGTCGGACGCGAGCGCCTGGGCACCGGCCTGTCCGCCTTCGGCCGAGCAGCCGTCGTCCTGGTGATTGAACTCCACCGGGTGCCCGAGGACCTCGCCGGGCGTGTCACGGAAGTCGAGCGCGAGCACCGCGCCGTTCTGGCTGTCCTGGCCCAGAGAAGCGTCGGAACCCGAGATCACGAGCAGCGTCCCGAGCTTGATCGGGTCGTTCGGTCCGTACTCCACGCAGCCGAACTCGCCGCCGCACGGGTCGCCGTCGGTCGTACCGTTATCACCCTGCTGGCCACCCTGCTGCCGGCAGGCGGCGGTGATGAGCACGAGCGCGCTCAGCGCCGCCATCCAAACGAATCGCTTCTTCATCAAGTCCTCCTTGTGCGGGCGACCTTCCGAAACCTTGCCGAAAGAAGTGCCTAGCACGACCCCCTTTCCCTCTCTCGCGGTGTCCTGCCTCCCAACAGGTCGAGCATATTTACCACAGTCGTCCGGCGGTGTCCAAGCGCGCCCCCCGTCGCCCGTTCGGGGGTCCGCCGGACGTCGGGCCTGCCCGTCCATACGGGTTCTACGGACGGACGGGCGCTGCGGTTTCCCCTCCGTCGAGGCGATCGCGCTGAAGGCACGCCAGCGCCGACTCGGCCGCGCGCAGCGCCTCGCGGACCCTGCGGAGCCGCGCCGCGCCGGCCACGACGGCCTCGTCCGCGACGGGGGTCTCGGCGATCAGCATCCGCAGGCGGGCGTCGGCAAGGGCGTCCGACGCCTCGGCCGCCTCGACGCGCAGCCGCGAGAGGCGCGCCAGAGCCCTGGCCATCTGCCGGTCGACGCCGGCCGTCCGAGCCTCGATGCCGTGCATGGGGAAGGGAAGGGCAGTGTAGGAGCCGGACACCCCTTCGGCAAGACCTATACTCGCCGTCGAGGCCGGGGTGGTGGAACGGCAGACACGGGGGCCTCAAAAGCCCTTGGGCGCGAGCCCGTGAGGGTTCGAATCCCTCCCCCGGCACCCCGCCCGAGGGGATCAGCCGGTGGTCACCGACTCGGGACCGAGCAGCGACCGCAGCTCCGCCAACAGGCCCCCCGAGCGGTCCACCCGGTAGCCGTCGCCGAGGCGGAGCGTGGTCCCCGACCCGTTCGATGTCAGGCGCAGGACCACGGGCACCTGCCCGGGGTGCCCGGCGAGGACCTCCTTCAGCCGGACGACGAGCCCGCCGGTGCATTGGACCGCCGGCACCTCGAGGAGCAGCGGCTCGCTCCGCGCGGCGCGGGGTGGAGCGGTCCCGTCCAGCTCCCGCAGCTCCATCGCGACGATCTGGAGCTCCCGCCCCCGGAGGTCCGCGCGGCCCTTCACGAGGATGATGCGGTCCGGGGCGACCAGGTCCCCCGCGCGCTCGTACACCGAGGGGAAGCACACGACCTGGACGCCGCCGACGAGATCCTCGAGGCGGAGCAACGCGTACGGCTCGCCGCGCTTCGTGTACCGACGCTGGACCCCGACGATGATCCCGCCGAGCGTCACGACCTCTCCGTCGCCGAGGGAGGCGAGGTCCGCCATCTCGCGGTCCGTCTGCGCCTCGAGGCGCTCGCGGACCGCGAGCAGCGGGTGGTCCGTGACGTAGGATCCGAGCATCTCCTTCTCGTGGCGCAGGAGCGTCGCCTTCTCGAACTCCTCGCGCGAGAGGACCGACTCGTCGATCTCGCTTCCGGCGGGCTGCCCGTTCTCGGCCCCCAGGAGCGAGAACTGCCCCGCCTCCTCGGCCCGGCGCTCCGACACGATCGGTCCGACCACCTTGTCGTAGGTCTCGAGGAGACCGCGCCGCCCGTACCCGAGCGAGTCGAAGGCGCCGGCGAGGATGAGGCTTTCGAGCACGCGCTTGTGCAGGACGCTGACGTCGACCTTGCGGCAGAAGTCGGCGAAGGACGTGAAGGCGCCCTTCTCGCGTCGCGCCCGGATGATCTGGCCGACGGCGCCCTCCCCCACGTTGCGAACGGCCGAGAGCCCGTAGCGGATGTCCCCGCCGTGCGGCGTGAAGTCCACGTCGGAGGCGTTGACGTCCGGCGGCAGGACCGTGATGCCCATCGTCCGGCACGCGTTGAGGTAGTAGGGCTTCTTGTCCTTGTCGTCCTTCACGCTCGTCAGCAGCGCCGCGAAGTACTCGACGGGGTGATGGGCCTTCAGGTACGCCGTCTGGTAGGCGACGAACCCGTAGCCGCACGCGTGCGAAGCGTTGAAGCCGTAGTCGGCGAAGGGCATGATCAGGTCGTCGAAGATGTGCTCGGCGACCCGCTGCTCGCATCCGCGCTCGACCGCTCCCTGCACGAACTTCGTCCGGTGCGGCGTCAGCTCTTCCCGGATCTTCTTGCCCATCGCCTTGCGGAGCAGGTCGGCCTCGCCCATCTCGTAGCCGGACATGCGAACGGCGATCTCCATGACCTGCTCCTGGTACACGATCACCCCGTAGGTGCCGGCGAGGATCGTCTCCAGGGCCGGGTGCGGATAGGTCACGGGTCGGCGGCCGTGCTTGCGCTCCGCGTACTCGATGTGCATCCCGGCGTTGAGGGGGCCCGGGCGGTACAGGGCCACCAGCGCCATGAGGTCCTCGAACCGGTCGGGCGCCAGCTCGCGGATCAGCGAGCGCATCCCGGGGCTCTCGAGCTGGAAGACGCCGGTGGTCTCGGCCCGCCGGAGCATCGCGTACGTGGCCTCGTCGTCGAGGGGCACGTGGTCGATGTCGAGCGTCACCCCGCGCTCGCGAAGCATCCGGACCGCGTCCTCGATCACCGAGAGGTTGCGGAGACCGAGGAAGTCCATCTTCAGCAGGCCGAGCTCCTC
>DATLGG010000199.1:0-5384 GCA_035540615.1 Actinomycetota bacterium
CGGCGATCGAAGCGAACATCTCCTGCCCGAACGTCGAGCGCCGCAACCAGGTGTTCGCCTGCCGCCCCGAGCTCGCCGCCGAGGTGGTCGGCGCGGTCAGCCGCCGGGCGCGGCTGCCGGTGTTCGCGAAGCTCACGCCGGACGTCACGGACATCGCCGAGGTCGCTCGCGCGTGCGTCGAAGCGGGAGCGCACGGCCTCTCGTTGATCAACACCCTTCTCGGGATGGCGATCGACGTCGACACGTTCCGCCCGCGGCTCGGCGGGGTGACCGGGGGCCTGTCGGGGCCGGCGATCCGCCCGGTCGCCGTCCGCGCGGTCTACCAGGTGGCGCAGGCGCTGCCCGGGGTCCCGCTGATCGGGATGGGCGGGGTGCGGACGTGGCGTGACGCGGTCGAGCTGATGCTCGCCGGCGCGTGGGCGGTCGCGATCGGCACCGCGAACTTCTTCGACCCGCACGTCACGATCGAGGTCGCGCAGGGCGTCGGGCGCTTCCTGGCGGATCGTGGCCTGACGAGCCCCGCGGACCTGCGCGGCAAGGTGAAGGTGCATGGCGAGACCCTCGAACCCGCTCATCGCGGCGGTTGATCTCTCCGACCTCGCGGAGGCGGAGCGTCTCGGCGGCGCCCTCGCGGGGACGGTCGGGCACCTCAAGGTCGGGCTCGAGCTGTTCACGGCCGCCGGCCCCCCCGCCGTGGAGCGTCTCGGGCGCCACGCGCCGCTGTTCCTCGACCTCAAGCTGCACGACATCCCGACGACGGTCGAGCGCGCCGCGCGCAACGTCGGGCGCCTCGGCACCGCGATGCTCACCGTCCACGCGCTCGGCGGCCCCGCGATGGTGGCCGCGGCGGTCGCGGGCGCGGAGCGAGGGGCGGCCGACGCCGGCGTCGAACCGCCGGCGATCGTCGCCGTGACCGTCCTGTCGAGCCTCGCCGGCGAGGGGCTAGCGCTCCCGTCCTCGCTCGCCTACGAGGCCGTCGACGCGGGGGCGCGTGGCGTCGTCGTCTCCGGTGACGACGTCCGGCAGGTCCGCGAGGTCCTCGGCAGCGGACCGCTCCTGATCGTCCCCGGGATCCGGCCCTCGGCACATCCGACGAACGACCATGCGCGGGTCCTCTCGCCCGGCGAAGCGCTCGAGGCGGGCGCCGACCACCTCGTGATCGGCCGTCCGATCACGGGCGCCCCCGACCCGGCCGAGGCCGCCCGCGCGATCCTCCGGGAGATCACCTGAACGAGCGCGAGACCCTCGACCTCCTCCGTGAGAAGGGGGCCGTCCTCGATGGTCACTTCCTCCTGACGTCGGGGCGGCACTCGCCGACCTACGTCGAGAAGGCGCGGATCTTCGAACACCCGGCGGCGGTCGAGCGGCTCGCCGCCGAGGTGGCGGCCTGGCACGGGGGGGTCGAGGCCGTGGTCTCGCCCGCCGTCGGTGCGATCCCGTTCGGGTTCGCGGTGGCGCTCGCGGCCGGGAGCCGGTTCCTCTACGCGGAGCGGCAGGACGGGGCGATGACGTTGCGGCGTGGGTTCTCCCTGCGGGCGGGGGAGCGCGTCCTCGTCGTCGAGGATGTCGTGACGACGGGGGGGTCGGCCGCGGAGGTCGCCGCCCTCGTCCGTGACAGCGGCGCGGAGCTCCTGGGCGTCGCGGCGCTCGTCGACCGATCCGACGGCACGACCGGACTGCCGCTGCGGGCGCTCGTCCGGATCGAGGCGCAGACCTACGCGCCCGAGGAATGTCCGCTCTGCCGCGACGGACGACCGCTCGAGTCGCACGGCTCGCGCCATCTCGCCTGATTGCCCGCGCGAAAAAGCGCCGGATATAATCCGGTTCCCCCACGCCAGAGGAGGAGACGCATGCCGCTGCCGACCCTGACCCCCGAGCAACGACGCGAGGCCCTCGCGAAAGCCGCCGAGGCCCGGAAGAAGCGTGCCGAGGTGAAGGATCGGCTCAAGAGCGGCAGCATGAGCCTCAAGGACGTCCTCGGGAAGCAGTCCGACAGCGTCGTCGGCAAGATGAAGGTCTCCACCGTCCTCGAGTCCTTGCCGGGCGTCGGGAAGGTCCGGGCGCGGCGGATCATGGAGCGGCTCGACATCTCCTCGAGCCGGCGGGTCCGCGGCCTCGGCACGAAGCAGCGCGAGGCGCTCGCCGCCGAATTCGCGAACAAGTAGCGGCGACATCGCGGCACGCGGGCGGCTCTTCGTCATCTCCGGTCCCTCCGGCGTCGGCAAGGGGACCGTCGTTCGACGTCTGATCGACCTGCGCCCCGACCTCGCGTTCTCCGTCTCCTACACGACGAGGCGCCGCCGGCCGACCGAGCGTGAGGGCCGTCATTACCGCTTCGTCGACCGGGAGGCCTTCGACCGGCTCATCGAGGACGGGCAGTTCCTGGAGTGGGCGGAGGTCTTCGGCGAGCGCTACGGCACGCCGTCGGCGGAGGTCGAGGTCGCGCGCCGTGCCGGGCGCGACGTGCTGCTCGAGGTCAATATGGAGGGCGCCCGCTCCGTCCGGGCTCGCGTGCCGGACGCCGTGCTCGTGTTCCTCGCGCCGCCCTCCGAGGAGGAGCTGGCGCGGCGACTCTCCGCCCGCGGCACCGAATCGTCGCAGGAGCTGCAGCGCCGTCTCCGCGAGGCTCGCCGCGAGATGGCCGAGGCGCCGGCGTTCGACCACGTCGTGCTGAACGACGAGGTGGAACGGGCCGCGGCGGCGATCCTTGCTATCATCGATGCGACCCCCCCCGCAGCCGAGGGAGACGTGTGATGATCGAACCGAGCATCGACCAACTGATGGACAGGGTCGACTCCAAGTACACCCTGGTGATCCTCGCCGCCAAGCGCGCGCGGGAGATCAACTCGTACTACAGCCAGCTCGGGGAGGGCCGCGGGGAGTTCGTGCCGCCACTCGTCGAGACCGGCGGCCTTCGCAACAAGCCGCTCTCGATCGCGATGGAGGAGATCGCCGACGACAAGGTGACCTTCGAGCGGTCGGAGCCGGCACCCGACGACGAGGAGTAACCGGTGGAAGGCCCGCTCGCCGGGCGCACCGTCCTCCTCGGGGTCACCGGAGGGATCGCCGCGTACAAGGCCGCCCTGCTCGCCCGGCTCCTGCGGGAGGACGGCGCCGAGGTCCAGGTCGTGATGACGCCGTCCGCGACGCGCTTCATCGGCCCCGACACCTTCGCGGCCCTCACCGGCCGGTCCGTCCACTCCGACGTCTTCGAGCGCCCCGAGGCGGTCCTGCACGTGCGGCTCGCGCGCGAGGCCGATCTGGCGGTGGTCGCCCCCGCGACCGCGAACCTGCTGGCCCGGCTCGCGCTCGGCCTGGCCGACGACCTCCTCAGCTCCACCCTCCTCGAGCTTCGGGCGCCGGTCGTCGTCGCCCCGGCGATGCACACCGGGATGTGGTCCTCCGCGGCGACCCGGACGAACCTCGCGACGCTGCGCGATCGCGGCGTCCGGATCGTCGGCCCGGTCGAGGGCGCGCTCGCAGCCGGCGACCGCGGGATGGGCCGCATGGCCGAACCCGACGAGATCCTCGCGGAGGTCCGCGCCGCCCTCGCGGGCCCGGGGGACCTGGCCGGCCGACGCCTCCTCGTCACCGCCGGGCCGACGCACGAGCCGATCGACCCCGTCCGCTTCATCGGGAACCGGTCGAGCGGGAAGATGGGCTACGCCGTGGCGGCGGCGGCCGCCCGCCGGGGCGCCGCCGTGACGCTCGTCAGCGGCCCCACGCGGCTCGACCCGCCGCCCGGCGTCGAGGTCGTGCGCGTCGAGACCGCGGAGGAGATGCGCTCAGCGGTCCTGGCTCGCCTCGACGACTCGGACGCCGTCGTGAAGGCGGCGGCCGTGGCGGACTTCCGGCCGGCGCGGAGCGCGACACGCAAGCTGAAGAAGGAGGCGGGCGTGCCCGACCTCGGCCTCGAGCCGACGCCGGACATCCTGCGAGAGGTCGGGGAACGGGCGGGAGAGCGCGTCCTCGTCGGGTTCGCCGCGGAGACCGAGGACCTCGAGACCGCGGGCCGCCGCAAGCTCGCGGAGAAGGGGCTGGACCTCGTGGTCGTGAACGAGGTCGGCTCCCCGGGGACGGGGTTCGACGCGGACACGAACCGGGCGATGATCCTCTCCGCCGGCGGCGACGACGAGCCCCTCCGCGACTGGACGAAGGTCGAGCTCGCCGAGGCGATCTGCGACCGCATCGCGAAGCGCCTCGCCTGAAGCCTTCGCGTTGTGTGCACCTGCACAAAGGGTTCCCGCCGCCGCGCGTCGTAGATAGAGCGCGTGAAGCTCGCTTTCCGCTCCCTGCTTCCCCTCGCCCTGGTGTTCGGCATCCCGGGGGTGCCGGCCACGGCTGGCGGAGGCCTGCTCCCCGACGGCCCCGGGCTCGAGTCGGAGGGGGACATCGTCCACGTCGCCAACGTCTCCTACGGCGGTGGCTCCGACCTGGAGTTCGCCACGAAGACGGTGCGGGTCCTCGACGAGAACGGGGAGCCCGTCTGCGCGCGCGACGAGCGGGGCGAGTGCGTCCGCGATGCGAACGGCGACGTGGTCTACGAGACCGAGGAGCGCGACTACGCCTTCGCCGGAAGGCTCTCGCAGCCGGTCCAGGTGATCGACATCACCGACCCGGCCAAGCCGGTTCGCGTGGCCGAGGTCCCGTGCCGCTTCAACCAGAACGACGTCCAGGTCTTCGGGGACACGCTGCTCATGGCGGCCGACGCGAGCGGTCCCTGCACGATGGCGAACGGGGCGACGACGAACGGCGCCGGCTTCGCCACCGCCGACATCTCGGATCCGCGCTTCCCTCGGGTGATCGGGCGCGCGAACCAGCCCGGCGGCGCGCACACCCTCACCGTCCATCCGTCGCGGCCGCTCGTCTACGTCTCGAACGGCGACATCTCGGTGAACGGATCGATCCACATCTGGAGCATCGCGAACCCCGCCAACCCCGTGAAGGTGAGGGACTGGGCGCCACAGGGGGCGGTCGAACCGCCGCACGACATCACCTTCAACGCGACGGGGACGCGCGCCTACTCGGCCGCCCAGGACGCCCACACGTTCATCCTGGACACGACGGACCCGCAGAACCCCTCGACGATCTCGGTGATCGTGAACGAGGGGATCTCCTACTCCCACCAGGCCGACCCCACCCCCGACGGGAAATACCTGCTGATCGGCGACGAGCTCGGCGGCGGCGCGGCGACCCTTCCGTCGCCCGGGGGCCCGGTCCACGTCTACGACATCCGCAACGAGCAGCGGCCGGTGAAGGTCGGTGTGATCGGCACCGACGCCACCGGCGTGAACGGCGTCTCGACGGCCCACGTCTTCCGGATCAACCCCGACGGCTGGACGATGGCGATCGGCTGGTACCGCGACGGCGTCCACGTCTGGGAC
>DATLGG010000200.1:0-2460 GCA_035540615.1 Actinomycetota bacterium
GGCGTGTAGGCCACGAAGTAGCGCTGGCCGCCGATGCGGGCGACCCCTTCGGCCGTCGCGTGGTTGGCGAGGAAGTCCTCGAGCAGACCCGAGAGCCGATCCTCGGGGATCATGGGCGACCCGAGCTGGTAGCCCGGGAACGTACCGGTGAGGGCCACGGGGACGGGGTCGCTTCCCCGGAAGGCAACGGCGGCGGTCGCGGCCACGACCCAACAACAGATCACGCGGCTCGTGTTCCTGCTGACGCTCGGGGTGGTCGCTCTCGCGCTCCTCCTCGCGCTCCTCGCCGCGCGGCGCATCACGCAGCCCGTCGTCGCCCTCACGCAGGCCGCCCGCCGGGTGCAGGCGGGTGACCTGGCGGCGAAGGCAGACGTGAAGGCGCGCGACGAGGTCGGTGATCTCGCCGGCGCCTTCAACCAGATGACGGAGTCCGTGACGGAGGCGACGGAGAAGCTCCGCGCCGCGGCCGAAGAGGAAGCGCGCCTCCGCACCCGACTCGAGACCGTCCTGAACTCGATGGGCGACGGCCTCCTCGCGGTCAACGAGGCCGGCGCGGTGGTCACCTACAACCCGGCGGCCGCGGCGATGATCGGCCTTCCCGAGCGCCGCGTGATCGGTCGGGAGGTCCGCGAGGTGGTGAGCGGGCGCGACGTCGAAGGGCGCGACGTCGACTTCGGGGACGAGGAGGTCCCCGGCCTCGCGTTCATCCGCCGGGACGACGGCCGTGAGGTGCCCGTCGCGATCACCTCGTCACCGCTGCGCAACAGCGCGGGGGTGCTGCTCGGTCGCGTGCTCGTCCTGCGTGACATGTCGAGGGAGCACGAGGTCGAGCGCATGAAGACGGAGTTCCTCGCGAACGTGTCGCACGAGCTGCGCACGCCACTCACCCCCATCATCGGCTACTCCGAGATCATGGCGCGGCGCGGGGTCCCGCCGGAGCGCAGCCAGGAGTTCGCCGGCTCGATCCTCGACTCGGCGAGGCGCCTCGAGCGGATCGTCGCCATGCTCGTCGACTTCTCGGCGATGGAGGGCGGGCGGATGTCGATCGACGCCCAGCCGACCTCGGTCCGGAAGCTCGTGAAGACCGCCGTGGACGAATGGCGGGAGCGTTCCTCGAGCCATCGCTTCGTGACGAAGTTCGAGCAGGGTCTCCCCGAGGCCGAGGTCGATACCTCGTTGATGCGGCGCGCCCTCGACGAGCTCCTCGACAACGCGGTGAAGTATTCCCCGAATGGGGGGAATATCCGGGTTTCTGTCTCTTCCCCGAACTCCCGATCCAGGCGTATCCTGAGGATCGACGTCGAAGACGAAGGTATCGGGATCGAACGGGACGACCTGGCGGGGGTCTTCGAGGACTTCCGGCAGGTGGACGCCTCGGACACCAGGACCTTCGGCGGATTGGGGCTGGGGCTGGCGTTCGTGCGACGGATCGTCGAGGCGCATCGCGGGACGATCGGCGTGGAGAGCCAACCGGGTCAGGGAAGCAGCTTCAGCATCACCATCCCTGCAGCCGATACATCCAAGGAGAAGGCGGAGGACGCGTGAGGCGGACGACAGCGGCGGCGGTGATCCTGGGGATGGTGGCCGCCGCCTGCGCGCGCTCGGAGGCATCCGAGCAGGAGCGCCCCCGCCTCGTCCCGATGAGCGGCGGCGTCCAGGTTCTGAACGGCGAGTCGTGGGAGCCGGTCTCCGACGAGGTCGAGCTGGGTCCCGACATGCAGGTGCGCGTCGGCCGCTCGAGCAGGGCGCGCCTCGAGCTCCCAGCGGGACAGACCCTCGAGCTCGCGCGCGACGCGCGGGTCGCCGTCGACGACGTCCTCGCGCCGAAGGTGCTGGCCGGGAGCGTCCTGGCCTACGCCGACCAGGGTCTGACGCTCGACGTCGAGTCGTTCAAGGTCTTCGGCCGGCAGTCCGTGTTCCGCGTCGACCTCAGCCTTCCGCAGCGCGTCGCCGTCTACGAAGGGGCCGCCACCCTTCCAGGGTCGGGCTGGGAGTCGCCGGTCGGCGCGCTCCAGCAGGTCGGGGTCATCGCCGGGGCGGTCCTGCGCGGACCGCAACCGCTCCAGGTCCGGCCCGACGACCCTTGGGACATCCGGTTGCTCAGCGAGGCGATCGACGTCGGCGCGGGGCTGCTGCGCCAGGAGACGGGTCTGGGCCGGCAGCTCGCGGGTGATCGGGTCCGCACGGCGATCCTGCGGGCCCTCGGCGACGAGGTGGGTGAGGACGAGCTCGCGGATCTCCTCGACGAGGCGGGAGCGGCCGAAGTCGTCGTTGCTGCCGTGGTCGCGATGACCGCGGGGCGTCCGGACCTCGGAACCGCCATCGCCGAGATCCTCGAGCTGCGGCGACTCGGGGCATCGTGGTTCGTCGTCGCGCAGCGGTTCGGCGTCTCCCGGACGGTCCTCACATCCGTGACTGAGGTCGTCGGCAGGATCCTCGACACGGTCGAGCGGTTGGAGG
>DATLGG010000201.1:0-3319 GCA_035540615.1 Actinomycetota bacterium
AAGAGCCGCCGCTGGCGGCGCCGGAAGTCGGGGACGTCGGGAGCAACGCTGGCGAGGTAGGTCTCCAGATCGCCTCGCCGCATGGCCTCCGCACGCTCACGGAGGAGCTCGGCGAGTTCCTCTTCCGGCGGGGGACCTCCGAGGCTCGGCGCCGGGAGCGTGGCGAGAAGGATCGCCACGATGGGAAGCCATCTGCGCACGTGGTCACCCTATCGCGGGGCGGAGGCCGATCTCTGTGCAGGTGCACAAAGGGATGGGTGGAGCGGTCAGCGAACTAGATACATCAGGAGGGCGACTCCATCGCCCGACCCAGGAGGTCCCTCATGCAGCTCGCGCTCCGCACCATCATCCCCGTGATCCTGGCCGTCGCGCTGCTTCCGAGCCCATTGGGCGCCACAGCGACAACGACCGATGCTGAGACCGGCGCGGAGCGATCCACCCGCGCTCCTCGCGCCGCCCTCTTCCACGCCTTCCAGCGGTCGGACGATCCTGCCGGCGATGTCCGGGATGCCGTGCGGTCGCGGATGGGCGACCTCGTCGGGATCCCGACCTCCTCGTCTTCCGGCCCCATCTACGACGGCGAGGCGTACCTGCTGAACGGAGGCGACTTCGACGGGGACGGCCGCGACGACGGCCTCGAGATCAGCTTCCTGCTCGGCAACCGGTTCATGACCGAGATCGCCGCGGTCCGCGCCACCGACGGCGCGGTGCTGTGGCAGCAGGCGGTGGAGGGATTCGCCTGGGCGAGGGCTGCCGGGGACCTCGACGGCGACGACCTGGCCGACATCTTCGTCTTCGACGACACGTACGAGCCGGCATACGCCGGCGCCTCCGACGTCGACGCCTACAGCGAGGTCTACCAGATCACGACGCGCGCGGTGAGCGTCGACCGGGGAGCGGACATCTGGGCGGCCCCGCGCAGCGGGACTGGCGCCTTCGCCTACATCGACCATGACTGGGAGCGTGGCGTCGCCGCGATCGCAGGCGCTTCCTTCCCTGTATCCGACGGCCACGACCTCGACGGAGACGGGGCGACGGACCTCCTGGTGGGCAGCTTCGCCGGCGCCTACGCGTGGGACGACGAGGCCGAGACGTTCAACGGCGTGGACGCCGTGAGCAGCTTCGAGCTCGTCTCCGGCAGGACCGGAGCCTCCCGTACCGTCTTCCCGGCCAGCGCCGGGTACGCGGAGATCGCCGCCGTTCCCGACCTGACCGGCGACGACCTCCCCGACGTCGCCATCCTCACGCTCGGGGGCCTGGCGCCCTCGGTGGCGGCCTACCCGGGGACCGGCGGTCCCCGCAAGTGGTCCGCGGGGGTCCCCGAAGACCTGAGTTGGGCATGGCCCTCCGGAGCCGACCTCGACGGCGACGGGACCGGCGACGTCCTCGTGCACGGCCGTTCGCTGGCCTGGGACGACGAGGAGGAGGACTACCTCGTCAGCTCGCAGCGGCTCAGCGCGCTGTCCGGCATCGACGGCACGACGGCCTGGACGGCTGAGACCCCGCCGTGGAGCGACGGCGTCGTCGCCGGAGACGCGACCGGAGACGGGGGCGATGACGTCCTCGTCGTCACCTCGGAGGACGATGACCGCTCCCTCTTCGGGCATCACGTCGGCGGCGGCGACGAGATGTGGCTCCTGCACGGCGACGACGGCTCGACGGTCTGGAAGCGCCGGATCGCACGGCTCCGGTGGATGAGCGTCGCCGGGGATCTCACCGGTGACGGCGTGATCGACGCCCTCGTCCATCGGTTCGCCCGCCTCACGGTGAACGGGCGGCGCCGGACCGTCCGCGCGGTGAGCGTCTACAGCGGGGTGACCGGGTCCGCTCGGTGGACCGTCCCGGCGACGCGCGGCTGGATGCTTCCGCTCGGTGGCGACCTGAACGACGACGGGGCCGGAGACCTCGCCTGGTTCAAGGGCGGGGGCGCCTACCGCGCCATGAGCGGCCGGACCGGACGGTCGCTGTGGAGGCGAGACGTCGGAACGGGGGGCTACCTTCTGTTGCTGGGTGTCGCCCGCACGAACGAGGGCGGTGACATCCTCGAGTCCGCGATCGGGTCCGGATGGTCGAGCATGATCACGTCGATGCGCGCCGGGGACACGGGCTCGCTCTGGTGGCGCAGGACGCGACCGTTCGACGGCTGGGGCGGAGAAGGCTAGCGCCGCCTCAGGCCCGGTCCGAGCGTTTCCGCGAGAGCGGCAGCCCGAACCAGAACCAGACGAGCAGCGCCACCGCGACGCCCACGGTCGCCGCAGCGGCTCGGGCGCCGAGCACCTGATCCGTCACGACGAACACGACGCCGGCCACCGCCAGCGCGAGGAAGATCGTTCCGGCGATCGTCAGCCGGTTCGACGTCACGAGCATCCGCTCCTTGTCGTACTCCCGCCACCGCAGCCGGTGGTAGGCGGTCGGAGCGATGAACAGGACCGACGCGACCGCCGTCGCGAGGAACGCTCCCAGGTAGACGGCGCGCTCCAGCGCATCGACCTGACCGAACCGCTCCGTGAACGGAACCATCAGGAGGAACGCGAACATCACCTGGACGCCCGGGATCGCGACGCGGAGCTCCTGCAGGAGCTCGATCAGCTCGCGGTCGAGCCGTTCATCGCGGTTCTCGGCCACGCGCGGCTAGCGGGTGAGCAGCGGGATGATGTAGCGCGCGATGAAGTACAGGACGACGATCGTGATGAGCAGGATGAACCCGTACTTCACGATCGCGTACCCCGTGAGCCCCGTCGACTCGCGCACCGGCTCTTCGTGGTGGGCGTGGGCGGGTGGGACGTGGTGCGGATCGTAGGTCATGGTCGTCTCCCTTGTCTCGCTTCGCTCGGCAGGATTCCCTCGCTTCGCTCGGGCGAAACTCAGTCGCCGGTCACGCTGTCGCGCAGGGTCCGGAGGGTCCGCGCGAGCAGGCGCGAAACGTGCATCTGCGAGATCCCGAGCTCGTCGGCGATCTGGGTCTGGGTCATGCCCCGGAAGAACCGGAGGTAGACGATCCTGCGCTCGCGCTCGGGGAGCGCCTTGAGCGCGGGGGCGACCGAGGTCCACCCCTCAAGGAGCTCGAGCGTCTCGTCCTCGCTGCCGAGCTTCTGCGCGGTGGTCGTTCCATCCTCGTCGGTGGGAGCGTCGAGCGAGGATGTCGTGTAGGCGTGGATCGTGTCCATCCCCTCGAGGACCTCTTCCTCGGTCAACGCGGTCGCCTTCGCGATCTCGCTGACGCGGGGCGACCGACCGAGCTCCTGCGAGAGCTGGGAGACGGCCTTGCTCACCTTCAGGCCGGTCTCCTGGAGACGGCGCGGCACGCGCAGCGCCCACC
>DATLGG010000202.1:0-3248 GCA_035540615.1 Actinomycetota bacterium
GTACGTCACGGACCGGGTCGTCGTGTTGCCCGCCAGGTCACTCGCCTCGACGGTGAACGTGTACTCGCCCGGCGAGCTGGTGTCGAGCGCCTCGCCGTCGGCAGCCGTACCCTCGCAGCTGACGACGCCGGATCCGCCCTGCTCGTCGGTGCAGTCGTAGTCGGCCACGACCTCCGAGCCGGCGGCGTAGGACGCGCCGTCGACGGGGGAGGCGATGTCGATCCGCGGCGCGGTTCGGTCCCAGGAGAAGGTCACGTCCTGCGTCTGCGGGTTCGAACGGCCGAACGTCCTCGCGCGGCCCACGAGCGGCCGACCCTCGTCATCCTCGAGCTTCCACACGATGAGGCCGCGCCGGATGTCCGACTCGTAGATGAGCCCGTCGTACCAGTACGTCGACCAGTCGCCGCCGAGGGTGATCCCACTGCCGGTCCCGAGTCGGGCAGGGTCAGCGTGCGCCACCAGATGCGGCGTCGCCGGGTTCGTGAAGTCGACGACGAGGATGCCCGACTGGTAGTTGCCGGACACGAAGACGTGGCCGTGATCCGACGGCACCACGTTGAAGTTGTGCCACGTGCAGTTCTCCTGCGCGCTCTGCGGGCGCGGGTGGACGTAGGACCCCAGCGCGGCGCCGGTGCGCGGTTCGAAGAAGTAGATCGTGCGGTTCGTCACGCTGCTCGTGCTCTGGCATTGCGCCTGGCTCCCGCCGCCGGGCTCGTGGCCGAAGATCAGGATGCTGCCGTCGTAGCTGAACGAGGCCGAGTGGCCGATCGAGACGCCGCTCACCGGCATCGAGTAGAGGAGCCTCGGGTTCGCGAGGCCTCCGACGGCTTCAGGGTCGATGCTCGGGTCGAAGCTGAAGACGGAGAACCCGTTGCCACCCGCGCAGACCGCGAGGTTGACGTCGCCCATGATCACGTTGTTGTCGTGGCACTGCCGGCTCGCCGACGCTCGACGCAGGTAGACCGCGAACTGCGGGTCCGACATCGAGATCCGCACGATGTCCATCCCGGTGCATGAGCTGCTCGATCCACCGACGTAGAGGTAAAGGTTGCCGCGCGCCGGGTCCGGAACGGCCGTCGCCGTGTGGGATCCGCACCCAGCCGGCGTGGTGTTCGAGGCCATCCGAAGCCCGCGGATGAAGACCGGGTTGGAGGGGTTCGAGATGTCGAAGATGTGGATCCCCTCGAAACCGCTGCCGACGGGCTGTCCGCCGCAGGTCGCGGATGTCGACGCGGGCGCGTCCCAGGAGCGGATCAGGAGATGCTCCCAGACGACGAGGTCACCCTGACCCGCGCTGCTCGCGCAGTCGGTGTAGTTGACCAGCTGCACCGGGTCGGTCGGGTCGGAGATGTCGATGATGCGGAACCCCGCGTACGTCCCCTGGAAGGCGAGATCCCCCCAGAACGCGAGGTCCGAGTTGTAGAGGTTCGCACCCGTCCCGCTGGTCGGCACGTGACGCTTCGAGAAGCCGATCGGCTCCATGTTCGCCGACCACTCGTAGGCGCCGCCGAAGCTGTCGCCCTCGACGGCCTCTTCGACCGGCTCGCCCAGGGCGCCGCCGGTGCTCTCGGACACGTCGATCCCCTCGGCGGTGCAGTCGTTGTGCGATCCCGCCACCAGCTCCTCGAGGAGCTGCGCCCCGAGGCTGGACGTCGTGGACGCCTCCTTCTCGCAGTGCGCCTCCGGATGCGCGCCGGCCGGAACCGCGCCGAGGCCCACCATCCAGATGGCACCGGCCACCGTCACCGTGAAGACGCGCCGTAGGAACGAACCCCGCATCGATACCCCCTCCCATCGCCGCCGGCGACGCGCATGCGCACCCCTGCCGGACCTGTGGTCTCTGGCGTCTGTATTCGACGTACCGCCCCACCCTCCTGCCTGGCGGAGGGCGTTCCCGACGCGCGGACGCAGGCCAGAGGGGCATTGTCGCGGCATCGGCCCAGACGCATAATCCAGCCATGTCCGTCACTGATGCCGGGCCGTGACTGCTCCCTCAGACGCTGGGGCCCATCGTGGCGATGCCTACCACGCCCTGCGGCAGCGGCACCTCCAAGAGATGCGCCAGCTCTTGCCGGAGCATCTGGACCGTGTGGCGTGGTCGCGTGAGGAGCTGGCCGCGGAGCGCCTCCGCCGCCTCCGACATCTCCTCCGGGTCGCGAAAGCGCGATCCTCCTGGCACCGGGAGCGCCTGAGTGGGGTCGATCCCGAGCGGTTCCGGGAGGAGGACCTCGCCTCGGTCCCCGCGATGACGAAGGAGGAGCTCATGGAGAGCTTCGACGATGTGCTCACCGAGCCGAGCCTGACGTTGGAGCGGGTCGAGGATCATCTCGATGATCTCGAAGAGGGTCCGGCCTACCTGCCCGGCGGCTATCAGGCCATCACCTCATCGGGATCCAGCGGGCGCCGCGGGGTCTTCGTCTACGACTTCCGCGGCTGGACCGAGAAGTTCCTCGGCTGGATCCGCTACCTCGTCCGCGAGATCGGGACAGGGAAGCGCTTCGCGATCGTGGCCGGAGGCTCGCCCTCCCACGGCTCCCGCCTGCTCCTCCAAACGTTCTCCGACCCCGAGGTATTCGACGTTCGACCGCTCCCGACCGTGCTGCCGCAGGAGCGCATCGTCCAGGGGCTCAACGCGCTTCAGCCCGAGGTCCTCGCCGGCTATGCGACGGCGATCGGGGCGCTTTCGCCGGCAGCCGCGGAAGGGCGCCTGCGGATCCAGCCGCGGGCGGTCGTCACCGGCGGCGAGCCGCTCCTGCCCGAGCTCCGTGCCCTCATCGAGCAGGCCTGGCGCGTGCCCGTCCACGACTGGTGGCTGAGCTCGGAGGCCGGCGCGATGGGGATCGGGTGCGGACGCGGGGACGCCCTCCACCTGAGCGACGACCTGCTGATCGTCGAGCCGGTCGATCGCCACGGGAACCCGGTGCCCCCAGGCGAAGCAGCAGCCAAGATCTACGTCACGAACCTCTTCAACACGGCCCTCCCCCTGATCCGCTACGAGATGAGCGACGAGGTGACGCTGCTCCCCGAGACGGGAACCGCCTGCGGCTGTGGATCGCAGCATCGGCGGGTGGCGGCGGTCCAGGGACGCGTGGACGACGCCTTCGTCTACGCCGGTGGACCCATCGTCCACCCGCACGTCTTCCGCGCCCCCCTCGGCCGCCAACGGGACGTCATCGAATACCAAGTCCGGCAGACCTCGGACGGCGCCGCGGTCAGCATCGTCACCGGCGGGCGGACCGACCTCGATG
>DATLGG010000203.1:0-3915 GCA_035540615.1 Actinomycetota bacterium
TGCTCCCGGTCCGCCGCCCACCCGGGCTCGCGCACCCCGCCTGGCAGATCTTCCAGGAGCTGTCCGAGGCGATGGGTCGCGACATGGGCCTGACGTCGCTCGACGCGATCCACGAGGAGATGGGGGAGGTGCTGGCGCCGCGTGAGGCCGGCGCGGCGTCCGCCACGGTACCGGCGACCACGGCGCCTCCCGGGGACCGGTCCGAGGGAGAGCTGACGCTCTTCAGCTACCCGCTCCTCGTGGACGAGGGCCGTCTCTCGGTGGGAGCCGAGGAGCTGAAGGAGGCGCTGGAGCAGGAGGCCTTCGCCGAGGTGAACCCCGCCGACGCGGCGAGGCTGGAGCTCGTGGACGGTGGACGGGCACGGGTCGAGACCGAGCGCGGCGCGGCCGAGCTGCCGGTCCGGGTGACGGACGGGGTCGCGGCCGGCTCCGTCTTCGTCCCGTGGAACCAGCCCGGGCTCCAGGCGAACACGCTACTCGCCGGGCGGCTGACCGCGCCCGTGACCCTCAGCCCGGTGGGAGAGCCCGCGATGGCCGCCGCCGGCGAGGAGGAGAGCTGATGGATCTCCTCGACTGGCTCCTGCTCCTCGGGCGCGTCGTCGTCGTCTTCGCGGCGCTCCTCGTCTCGGTGATGCTCGTCATCTGGATCGAGCGCAAGGTCGTCGCCGACATGCAGACGCGCCTCGGGCCGAAGCGCGCGGGGCCGTTCGGCATCCTCATCACGCTCGCGGACGGGATCAAGCTCTTCTTCAAGGAGGGCATCCGGCCGTCGCGCGCGGACCGCTGGGTCTACCCGATGGCGCCGGTGGCGTCGCTGGTCCCGGCCTTCCTCGCGTTCTCGGTCATCCCGTTCGGCCGCCCGGTCGAGCTGTTCGGCCGCGAGGTCCCCCTCCAGCTCGCGGACCTCAACGTCGGCGTCCTCTTCTTCCTCGCGATGGGCTCGCTCGCCGTGTACGGCGTCGTCCTCGCCGGGTGGGCCTCGGGCTCGTCGTACCCGCTGCTCGGGGGCGTCCGCTCGACCGCGCAGATGATCTCCTACGAGGTGGGGATGGGCCTCGGGCTCGTCGCGGTGCTGATGTACACCGGCACGATGCAGACCTCGGAGATCGTCGCGAGGCAGGACGTGATCTGGAACATCATCCCGCAGGCACCGGCGTTCCTGCTGTTCATGGCGGCGGCGATGGCCGAGACGAACCGCGCGCCGTTCGACCTGCCCGAGGCGGAGAGCGAGCTCGTCGCCGGCTACCACACGGAATATTCCGGCATCAAGTTCGCGATGTTCTTCCTCGCCGAGTACCTGCACATGATCACGATCGCGGGGATCACCGTGACGCTCTTCCTCGGCGGCTGGCGCGGCCCGATCTTCTCGTTCCTGCCGGGGCTCTGGCCGGTCGTGTGGTTCGTGCTCAAGGTTTCGGTCGTGCTCTTCATCTTCATCTGGTTGCGCGCGACGCTCCCGCGGTTCCGCTACGACCGCCTGATGAACTTCGGATGGAAGGTGCTGATCCCGTGGGGGCTCGCGTGGATCGTGGCGACGGGTGCGATCGTCGTCCTGCCCGACGTCTACGGGCGGGACCGGTTCTTCCGATGGGCGCTCTACTTCGTGGGGGCGTTCCTCGTGATCGCGGTCATCGGCCCGATGCTGTTCCCGAAGAACCGGCGGACCCGCGAGCCGTTCACCCCGATCGCGCGGCAGGGAGGAGGGGCCCCGTGATCCTCGACCTGCTGAAGGGCTTCGGCGTGACGTTCCGGAACATGTTCCGCAAGCCGGTGACGGTCGCCTACCCGCACGAGATCAAGGACCTCCCGCCCCGCGGCCACATCGGCCGGCACCTGCTCAACCGGCACGAGAACGGCCTCGAGAAGTGCATCGGGTGCGAGCTCTGCGCGTGGGCGTGCCCGGCCGACGCGATCTACGTCCAGGGCGAGGACAACGACCCGGACGAGCCGGTCTCGGCCGGCGAGCGGTTCGCGAGCGACTACCAGATCAACTACCTCCGCTGCATCATGTGCGGGCTCTGCGTCGAGGCGTGCCCGACGCGGGCGCTCACGCTCACGAGCAACTTCGAGATGTCGTGGGAGACGCGGGAGGAGGCGATCTTCACGAAGGAGCAGCTCCTGCGGCCGCCACCGCCGCTGGGCACGGCACCGGGGACGGAGCAGGGGTAGTGGACCTCGTCGCGTTCTGGATGATCGCGCCCGTGAGCGTCGGCGCCGCGGTGCTCATGCTGCTCCAGCGCAACGCCGTGCACGCGGCCCTCCTGCTCGTGCTCAACCAGTTCACGCTCGCGGTCTTCTTCGTTCTCCTCGACGCGCACTTCCTCGCGGCGGTCCAGGTGATCGTCTACGCCGGCGCGATCATGGTGCTGTTCCTGTTCGTGATCATGCTGCTCGGCGTCGACCGCAACGAGGTTCTGCGCGAGACGATCCGCGGCCAGCGCCCGCTGGCGGTCTTCCTCGGCGTCCTGCTCGTCGCCGAGCTGGTGCTCGCGGTCCGGCTCGGGGTCGGTCTCCTCAGCGGCCCGATCCCCGAGATGGTGCAGGAAGGCGGCAACGTCGAGGCGGTGGCGCAGGTCCTGTTCACCCGCTACGTGTTCCCCTTCGAGGTCACCTCGATCCTGCTGATCGTCGCCGCGATCGGGGCGATGGTCCTCGCGCGTCAGCGCAAGGTGCCCCCGGGGACCAGGATCCCCGTGAACGAGGCGGGGCCGGGCGAGCCGGGGGCGCCGTCACCGCGCGACCACCTCGAGGCGGCGCGATGAGGACCCCGATCGGCCACTACATCATCCTCTCGGGGCTGCTCTTCTCGATCGGCACCGTCGGCGTGCTCGTCCGCCGGAACGCGCTCGTGATCTTCATGGCGATCGAGCTCCAGCTGAACGCCGTGAACCTCTCGCTGATCGCCTTCTCGCGCCGGCTGGGGACGGTCGACGGTCAGGTGCTGGCCTTCTTCTCCATGGTGGTCGCCGCTGCGGAGGTCGTCGTGGGGCTCGCGATCATCGTCGCGATCTTCCGGCGCCGGCGGACGGCGAACGTCGACGACGCGAGCCTCCTGCGATGGTGACCCGATGATCGAGAACCTCTGGCTCGCGGCCGCGTTCCCCCTGGCGGGAGCCGTCCTGCTCCTGTTCTTCGGCAACGCCCTGCGCCGCGTGGCCGGTGGGCTCGCGGCGGCGCTCGTCGGCGGGTCGTTCGTGGTGGCGCTCCTCGCGCTCCGCGACTTCCTCGCGGCCGCCCCGCAGGCGCGTCAGGTCAGCGTGAAGCTCTTCGACTGGATCTCCGTCGGCTCGTTCCAGGCGCCGGTCGAGTTCCGCGTCGACCCGCTCTCGATGGTCATGGTGCTCGTCGTGACCGGGGTCGCCTTCCTGATCCACGTGTACTCGATCGAGTACATGCACGGCGATCCGCGGTACCCGCGGTTCTTCGCCTACATGAACCTGTTCGTGTTCGCGATGCTCACGCTCGTGCTCGCGGACAACTTCGTCCTGATGTTCGTCGGATGGGAGGGCGTCGGGCTCTGCTCGTACCTCCTGATCTCCTTCTGGCACGAGCGCCCGTCCGCCGCCGCCGCTGGGAAGAAGGCCTTCATCGTCACGCGGATCGGCGACACCGCGATGCTGATCGGCGTCTTCCTGATCTTCGCGGTCATGGGCTCGGTGCGGTTCGAGGAGGTCCTGCCCGCCGCCGCCGGGCTGGCGGAGGGGACGGCGTTCGTCATCTCCCTCCTCCTGTTCGCCGGGGCGGTGGGGAAGTCGGCGCAGATCCCGCTGCACACCTGGCTTCCGGACGCGATGGAGGGCCCGACGCCGGTCTCCGCGCTGATTCACGCCGCGACGATGGTGACCGCGGGTGTGTACATGGTCGGCCGGAACGCGGTGCTCTTCTCTCACGCGCCGATGGTGCTCGAGATCATCG
>DATLGG010000204.1:0-3693 GCA_035540615.1 Actinomycetota bacterium
GAGACGGCGGAGCATCCCGGCGTCATGGACGCCGAGCAGCTCGACCTGGCGGGGTTCTGCGTCGGCACGGTCGCCCGCGACGCGACGCTCGGGCCGCACCGGGTCGGCGAAGGTGATCTGCTCGTCGGTCTTCCCTCGACGGGGCCCCACGCGAACGGGTATTCGCTGATCCGGCGGCTCGTTGAGGGCCTCGACCTGGAGGCGCCTGCCCCCTGGAGCGGCCGAGCTCTGGCGGAGGAGCTCCTCGAGCCAACCGCGATCTACGTCCGGCCCGTCCTCGAGGCCGTGCGCGCGGGCCTCGTTTCCGCCGCGGCGCACATCACCGGGGGTGGCCTGGTCGAGAACCTGCCACGCGCCCTGCCGCGCGGCCTGGGCGCCGACCTCGATCGAGCCTCCTGGGACGTGCCGGAGGTGTTCAAGTTCCTCCAGGAACGGGGCGACATACCCGAGGAGGACATGGCGCGCACCTTCAACCTCGGGCTGGGGATGATCCTGGTCGTCCCCGACGAGCGGGTCTTGGACCCGCTCTCATCAGCTGGGCTGGAGGCGTCGGTCGTGGGGCGCGTGGCGGCCGGGGAAGGGGTCCGCTGGTGAAGCGCGGCGTGCTCACGTTGCGGGCCACGCGCGGTCCGGATCTCCAGGAGGTCCGCAGCCGTCGTTCGCAGCTGCACCGGCTGCTGCTGGTGATCGTCGTCCTGCTGGTGGCCGCGGTCGTGCTGTTCTCGATCGCGGCGGAGCAGCTCCTCCATCGGGCCCTCCCGTTCGTGGGGATCGTCGCGACCCGCGCCGGATTCGCGGCCGTGATGCTCCTGTTCGCCTTCTACGTCTGGCGCCGGGAGCGGGCGCTCTCCCGCGCCGAACGTGCGCTCGTCGAGGGACGGGTGCTCGCAGCGGCGCTGTCGAACAGGATGCACGAGCTCTCGGCCGTGTCGGAAGCCGGGCGGGCGGTCTCCGCGGTGCTGTCGGAGAAGCAGGTGATGCAGGTCATCCTCGATTCCGTCCGGGATCTCCTCGACGCGACGGAAGCATCCGTGATGCTGCTCGACCCGGAGACGAACGTGCTCCGGCTGGCCGCCGGCTGGGGGATCGACGAGGAGGTCACGCGCGGAACCGCGGTCATGGTCGGGGAGGGCATCGCGGGCTGGGTGGCGGAATCGCTCGAGCCGGTGATCCTCAATGGTGACGTGCGCGACCCGCGCTTCCGCGGGTTCGTCCCGAAGGACCGGCCGGTTCGCTCGGCCATGTCCGCGCCGCTGCGCGCCGGGAGCACCACGGTCGGCGTGATCAACGTGAGCGTCTCCGGCGGCGGGCGCGAGTACACCGAGCACGACCTCCGGGCCCTCACGGACTTCGCCGAGCACGCCGGCGCCGCGATCGCGAACGCGCGGCTCTTCGAGCGCGAGCGCCAGGCATCCTCGGAGCTCGCGGCGCTCGAGCAGCAGCGGCGCGACTTCCTGGCGACGGTCACGCACGACCTCAAGACCCCGCTCACCTCGATCCTCGGGTACGTGAAGCTCCTGCGGCGGATGGACGATTCGCTTGACTCCGAGCAGGCGCAGGCCTTCACCTCGGTGATCGAGCGGCAGGGGCAGCGGATCCTCGAGATGGTCGAGCAGCTCGTCGAGGCGAGCAAGCTCGAAGCCGGCGCTCCGGCCCTCGCTCGCGAACGCCTCGACCTGGGCCGGATCATCGACGAGCAGGTCCTCGCCGTGGGGGGACTGCTCGGAGGCCGGAGCGTGGACGTGGGGCTGCCGGACGCGCTCCCGCCGATGTACGGCGATCCGCAGGCGGTCGAACACATCCTGATGAACCTGCTCGAGAACGCCGTGAAGTACACGCCGGACGGGTCCTCGATCACCGTCGAGGTCACACCGGCGGACGGCGAGGTGCAGGTGAGCGTGACCGACGACGGGCCGGGTATCCCCGAGGACGAGCTCCCGCGGGTCTTCGACCGCTACCGGCAGGCGACCGAGCGGACGGAGCGCGGGAGCGTCGGGCTCGGCCTCTACATCGTCCGCAACCTCGCCGAGGCCCACGGCGGCCGGGCGTGGGCAGAGAACGCGCCGGGGAAGGGAGCGAGGATCACGTTCACCCTTCCGGTCCGTGCCGAGCGGAAGCCTGCCGAGGTCTGAGGGCTAGACGGGCTTCCCGTGCCGGACGCCTTTCTCCGGCACGCGGACGAGGCGCCCCTCTCGGTCCTTCACCACGAAGGTCGCCGCCGCGGAATCGAACCACTCGAGCGTCCCGACGACCTCGCCGAGGAAGCCGTTCGGCAGCTCGTACTGGAACGTGACGCGCCGCCCGACGTGGTCGGGGGTCACGAGGTTCTTGCCGCGCATGGCCCCACCGTAGAGCCTGGGGAGCCACGGCGACAACCCGGGGGTGCGTGCCCCCGGGAGCCGGGGGAAGGATGCCTCGGATGGAGCGGTTCCTCGTGGTCTACGACACCGGCCAGGGCGGCGCGTGGGCCTACCTCCGTGCCCGCTCGCGCGCGGAGATCTACATGCGGTTCCCGGAGCTCGAGGTCGTGGACCGGCCACCGGGGTGGATGTCCCCCGAGGTTCTCGAGCGCATCGAGCGCGAGATGACGGCCGACGTCGATGAGGATCGGGACGCGCTGATCGCGCGCCTGCGGGCACGGCCTGCGGAAGGCCCGGTGCCCGGACGACGTCCGCGCTGATCGCTCAGCTGAACGTCACGGACACGCTGCGGTTGGCGCTCATCGTCACGGTGCACTGCGAGCCGATGGTGCCCAGACAGGCACCGCCCCAGGTGATCGTTCCGGTGCCCCCGGTGGAGGTCGCGGTGAGGGTGACGCTCGTGCCCGACTGGTAGACCTCGACGCAGTCGGCGCCGCAGCTGATGCCGCCCGGGCTGCTTGATACGATCCCTGGCCCCATGCGGTTCACGGTGAGGGTGAACGCCGTCGCGAAGCTCGCCGCGACCGTGGTGTCCCCGCCGACGGTGATGACGCAGGTTCCGGTTCCGCTGCAGCCGCCGCCGCTCCACCCGGTGAAGATGGACCCGCTCGCGGGCGTCGCGGTCAGCGTCACGGTCGTGCCATCGACGACGTCCTCGGCGCAGTCGCTCGGGCAGTCGATGCCGCTCGAAGAGCTCGTGACGGTCCCGGATCCGGACGTCGTCACCTCGAGCCGGTACTGCTTCTTGAACGTGGCCGTGACGGTGCGCTCCGACGTGAGCGTGACGGTGCACTGCGTCCCCGTGACGGAATCGCAGCCGGTCCACGACCAGAACACCGAGCCGGTCGCCGGCGTGGCCGTCAGGGTGACGGATGTTCCGGACCCGAAGGTGTGGCTGCAATCCGCCCCACACATGATCCCGGCATCCGAGCTGCCGACGCTTCCGGACCCGCTCCCGCTCCGGTCCACCTGGAGGGCATAGGTCCGCTGCGTGAAGGAGGCGGTGACCGTCGTGCTCGATGTGAGCTCCACGGTGCAGGTGTCGCCGGTGACGGACGTGCACCCGGTCCATCCGGAGAAGTCGGAGTGCTCGTCGGCCAGCGGCGTGAGGGTGACCGCCGTGCCATGGAGGAAGTTCTCGGAGCAGTCGCTGCCGCAGTCGATCCCAGCCGGCGAGCTCGTCACACCCCCGGCCCCCGAGCCCGTCTGCGAAACCGTGAGCGTGTGCGCCGCGGTGAACGTCGCCGTGATGCTCCGCGCCTGCGTCATGGAG
>DATLGG010000205.1:0-18905 GCA_035540615.1 Actinomycetota bacterium
AGGCTGAGCTTGCCGACGGGCATTCCGAAGATCGAGACGGAGCCGGAGAGCATCTCGATCTCCGGGTACGACCGCACCTGCGCGCCGTAGAGCCCACGGAAGGTGTTCTGCAGGAACAGCGACGCACCCACGGCCGTGATCAGAGGGACCAGTCGCGGGGCGCCGCGCAACCTCCGATAGGCGACGCGTTCCAACGTCACCGCGATGAGCATGGACACGAGCATGCCGACCGCGAAGAGAAGGATGAGAGATACCAACGGGTTCTCGTTGAGGAACCCGGCGTTGTTCAGGGTGCGGGCGAGGAAGAACGCGGTAAATCCACCCGCCATGAAGACCTCGCCGTGCGCGAAGTTGATGATGAACAGGATGCCGTAGACGAGCGTGTAGCCCATGGCGATCAGGGCGTAAAGGCTGCCTAGAGCGATGCCGTTCACCACGAGGGAACGCCACTGCGCGCCGGTGAAACGGCCGGTGTCGAGCGTCTTCGACGAGCTCACGAGCACGATGATCACCAGGACGATCGCGAGGATCAGCTGGATGATCTTCTGCAGCGAGAGCCGCTCAGGTAAGGCAAACCGCATGCATCATCCTCTCCGCCGTAAAGAATGACCCGGGCGCCTTCGATCGTGCAGGGGCGCGCATTCTGCTGGAAACCTACCGCGGCTTGCCGCCGCGGTTCCGGACGAACATGCGGGTGGGCCCGTCGCCGAGCCCACCCGCGGTCGTTCGTTTGGTGCGAACTACCTCCGGCCTATTCCGGCCAGATGCGCTTGAACTTGCCGTTCTCGACCACGCTCACCGAGATCGTGGCGTCCTGGTTGCAGTCGCCGTTCTCGTCGCACTCGAGCGCGCCGGTGATGCCGTCGTGGGTTGCCCCCACCAGGGCGTCCCGCAGAGCGGTCCGCGGGATGTAGGTGGTGCCACCCTCCTGGATCGCCACCTCCTCGATCGCCTGGAGCACCATGTTCGTGGCGTCGAAGGCGTGGGCGTGGAACACGGAGGTCGGCTCGCTGCCTACTGTCTCCTCGTACGCCGGGAGGAACTCGGCGTCGTAGAAGTCGCCGGAGAACTCGAGGTCGGGTCCGGAGAGGTAGGCACCCTCGGCGTTCTCCGCGCCCGCCGCGTCGATCCAGTCCGGCGTCAGCATCCCGTCGGCACCGCCGAGATCGGTGTTCTCGAGACCGGAGGTCTCACGCGCCTGGGCGGTGAGCAGACCACCCTCGGCCACGAACACAGGGAAGTAGAGGAACTCGGGGCTGCCCGAAGCGATGTTGGTGAGGACCGGCGTCATGTCCTTCTGCCCGACCTGCACGGCTTCCTGGCTGGTGATCTCACCGCCGTACTCGCCGCTGAACGTGTCGGCGAAGACCTGCTGCAGCTGCTCCGCGTACGGCGATCCGTCGTGAACGGTCGCGGCGGTCGTGTGACCGAGTTCCTCGGCTACGAACTGCGCCATGGCCGAGCCCTGGATCTTGTCGTTGTGCGCGGTACGGAAGTAGAACGGCTGGTGCGTCTCCGGGTCGGTCAGCGACGGCGCCGTGTTCGACGGGGAGATCAGGACGATCCCGGCGTCGGACAGGATCTGCGAAGCCGGCTCACCCGCGCTGGAGCACGAGGTGCCGATGACCGCGACGATCGACTCGTTCGACGAAAGCGCGCGGGCACCGGTCGTGCCGCCCTCGGGCGAGCAGCCGTCGTCCTGGTGATCGAACTCGATCGTGTGACCCAGCACCTCGCCCGGCGAGCCGTCGAAGGACTGGTCGGCGTAGTAGTCGGCCGCCAGCTCGACGCCGGCCTGGCTGTCGAGGCCGAGCGAAGCGTTCTCGCCCGTGATCACGAGCAGCGTGCCGAGCGTGAGGGGCGAGCCCTCCGCTATCTCGACGCAGCCGAACTCATCTTCGTCGCACGCGGCCTGGGCGTCACCGCCGCCGTTCTCCCCGGTGGTGTCCCCGCCGCCGTCGTCCGCGCACGCCGCCGTGAACAGCGACAGAGCGAAGAGCAGTGCGAGAAGCGAGAACCACTTCGACCTTCTCATCCAAGTCCCCCTTACTCCTGACAACAGACCCGGTTTCCCCGCAGCGTGGACGCGACCGGGATCAGCCGGAGCCCGCCCACAACGTGGAAAACGGCGCTAGTTTACCGACCCCCGCCTGGATGTCCAACGTCATGAGGCAAGAACTTCCTTTTTCTTGTCCAAAAAGGCGCCGCGGCTACTACTCGTGTCGGAGTGGCTCGGGTCCCGACGCCCGTTCCTGCAGCACCTCTTCGGCGACGGCGCGCATCGAGAGGCGGCGGTCCATCGCCTGCTTCTGGATGTGCCGGAAGGCATCGGCCTCGCTCAGGCCGCCCTCGTCCATGAGCCTCCCTTTGGCCCGGTCGACGAGCTTCCGGGTCTCGAGCTGCTCCCCGAGCGATTCGCTCTCGCGCCTCACCGCCACCAGCTCGGCGCGCCGCGCCAGCGCGATCTCTATCGCCGGCAGCAGGTCGGACTTCTGGAACGGCTTGACGAGGTAGCCCATCGCGCCGGCATCGGCGGCGCGCCGCACGAGGTCGCGCTGTGAGAAGGCGGTCAGGATCAGAACGGCCGCGAGGTCGTCCTCCGCGATCGCCTCCGCCGCCGAGAGTCCGTCGCGGCCCGGCATCTTGACGTCCATGATCACGAGGTCGGGCGATCTGTCACGGGTGAGCCGCACGGCGGCGTCGCCGTCGGCCGCCTCGCCCACCACATCGAAGCCCTCTTCCTCGAGCATCTCCTTGAGGTCGAGGCGGATGATCGCTTCGTCCTCCGCGATCAGGACCTTGCGCCCGGAGCCGTCTCCCATCGCCTCAGGCGTTCAGCATGCGGTCGAGAAGGCGGTCCTGCTCGCGCAGCAGATCGGCGATCTCCTCCGACATCCCCTCCCGCTGCCGGACCAGCCGGTCGTGATCGTCGCGCGCGATCCGGAACTCCCGGTCGGCGACGGGGTTCTCGGACACCAACATCCGCGTTTTCGCCTCTTCGAGGACGTCCATCTGGAACAAGAGCTGCTCCTCGAGGATGCGGAGCTCCTCACGGACCCTCGCCAGCCGGTCGCCCACCTGGGACAGGCGCTTCTCGATGTGCATGGGCGCAGAAGTATAGGTGACGAAGGGGGCGGATCCGCGGTTCCGGCGGCGCCTCAGCGCCAGGCGGAGATGATCACCGAAGCCAGCGTGAGCCCCGCGATGTGATAGCCGCCGGTGATGGCGAACCACGTCCTGGGCTCCGGCTTCTTCGGGTCGAACACCGCCGTGAGCAACAACACGCTGCCGGCGATCCCAAGCCCCACGACGAGGCCCAGGATCAGCCCGTCCCCCGCGCCGTCCGCACGCGTCGCCTCCGCCAGGAGTGCGAGCGCGATCGAGGCGACGAGGGAGGTCAGGAGCGGGCCGATATAGATGGCGGCGCCCGGCCCCTCGGCGCCCTCCGGCATGTCCCAGCCCATGGAGCGGCTCCACGCTTTCCCGAACATGCCGGGCAGGAACCAGACGCCGCCGAGGGCGAAGTACGCCAGCGTCGCGACCGCGATCGCGAGCCAGTTGAGAACCCCCAGGTGCCCTAGATCCACGTCGCAAATATACCGACAGGTCCGGTGCGTGCCCCGGGTGGGATTCGAACCCACACGGCCCGAAGGCCAATGGATTTTGAGTCCATCGAGTATGCCAGTTCCTCCACCGGGGCCGGGGGGAGTCTAGTCGTTCGCTCGTTCGATCCCGGAGACGAAACGACCCCGCCCGAGGGGCGGGGTCGTTCGGGCACGGTAGGTGAAACGCCTGTCTCTTGTTAGGGCTTGCCGGTGTTCTCCGGCTTGTTCGCCTGACCCCCGCCGCTCTTCTCCTCCGCGGCGGCCCGGCCGGCGGAAGAGTGCTCCTCGCCGGTGGTGCCTGCAGACGAGGAACGCTCCTCAGCCGTTGCTCGACCGCCGGAGGACTGCTCGGGCGCTGCCGGTCCGTCGGATCTTTCGGCGGCCTCGGCGCGCCCGCGGGCCGACTTCGCGGTTCCAGTGGCACGACCCCCTCGCGCCTTCTCGGGACCCTTCGCTTTGCCCTCGGCCTTGCCCTTCGCCGCTTCGGCGCCGGCCTTCGAGGCGTCGGAGCGACAGGTCTGCACGTCGTCGTCGCGAGCGGCAGCTGCGACCGCCTGTCCGAAGGCGCAGCCCCGCTCTTGCTGCGGCCACGCCTCTATCACCGCGTGGACTCGATCGGCGACGTCCGCCGCCTCGGTGTCCGGCGCCTGGTTGGGCAGCTCGATACCGACCTTGTCGAACGCTTGCTCCGCCGCGGAGCCGGGAAGATCCACGCCGGCGTAAGCCAAGCCTGCGGTCGCCCCCGAAAGCGCGACGGCGCCGGTTGCCAGCCGGGCCACCGCGAGTCTCGTGCGCTCGAGGAAGCCGCGGCGCGCCGGTGCCGGCGACGCCGCCCCCTCGAGGACGGCGTCGCCGGACGCAGCGCGGGCTGCGGAGGCCGCCGCGACGACGTGACGGTTCGCGACCTCGACCCCCGGAGCCCGCGCACTGAATGCCCGCAGGTTCCGCAGGTGGGACGCGACCTCGGTCAGGTCGGCGCGTTCGAGCGCGTCTCCCGCCAGAAGGCGCTCGATGTCTCGGTCCGTCAGCTCCCGCAGCTCACTCATCTCGTGTCCGTAATCGCCGCTTCGCCTCATTCGGATACGCCCTCGCCCGAGATTTTTCTCCGCAGCGTCGCGAGACCGCGCCGCTGCAGCGCCTTCACCGCACCCGGCTTCTTGCCGACGATGCGTGCGATCTCCTCGGTCGTGAGGCCGCCCATCAACCGCAGCAGGAGGACGTCCTGCTGGTCCGGTGAGAGCGACCGGATCGCCTCGAGCGCGCGCGCCGCCTCGATGCGGCTCAAGCCCTCCTCCTCGGTATCGCCCTGGGGGCCCGCCGCCTCGAGCAGATCCGCCGCTATCGGCACGGCGGGGCGTCGGGCGGCGCGGCGATGCGCGTCGACCGCGCGACGGTGGGCGATCGTGAGCACCCACGAGCGGAAGCTCGACTCGTCCCCCGTGAACCGGCCGAGACCTCCGACGACCTGCAGGAACACCTCGCCCAGAGCGTCTTCCGGGTCCGGCACCCCCCGACCCCGCAGGTAGCCGAGGACGGGCGGCGCGAGGTCGTCGTAGAGGGCCCGCCAGGCCCATTCCGCGCCGGTCCGGGCGGCGGCCAGAACCTCGGTGAAGGACTGACCGAGCGTCACGACCGGGAGCCTCCTCCGGGCCGCCCGATGAGGTGAGGCGCGCGCTGCGGGATGGGCGGCCTAGGGCCGCGGTGGGTGCCCCTTCCGGATCCTGATCTGGCGCATAGGTCCCTCCCGCAGAGGATGCTGTCACCTCCTACCCCTCTCGGCGTGGATTTGCAGAACCTGAGCCGCAGAGCGGGAGGTGGAGGAGGCGGCGTCACGCCTCGGTCCCCTCGAGGAGGCGGAGGAGCGCCGTTGCCACCCGGTCGAGATCGCCGGACACGGCCGCGGTCTCCAGCCCCGCGGCGGCGAAGACCCTCCGGGACGCGTCCGCGACGCCCGTGGGAGTTTCGGGGCACGTAGGCGTCAGACGCCCGACCAACCCCTCGGCACCGCCCGCGGCCAGACACCCCGCGTCCGACTCGACGTCGCCGACGACCACCACCAACGCCCCCGGGGCGTCCTCCGCGAGGTCCTCGGCGAGCCGTCGGCTGCCGAGCGGCCCCGCGGCGGCATGCTCGGCTCCAAGGAGGGCGAATCCCGCCGCGTGTTCGGGTGACCGGACCCGCAGGGCACGGGCGAGCTCGAGCACGAGCCCCGCGGCGGCGCCGCCGTCGCTTTCCTCGGGAGGCGTCCCGTACGGAGCGACGACCACCACCTCCGGAGCGCCTCCGGCCGGCGGGCGCGCCACCACATTGGTGGAGCGGACGAGATCCTCAACCGGGACGCCGTCGAGGAAAACGGCGTAGCCCGCCTGCTGCAGATGGGCGGTGACGTAGACGCTCGCCGCCTGTTCCTCCTGCGACCCGGGCGCCCGCGCGCCGAGCTCCCGTGCGAGCTCCCGCGCGTGACCCAGGGCCGCGGCGGCCTCGACCTCGGGCGGTCCCGAGGGAGCCGGAGCCGGGACGGGCGTGCGCGCCGGCGAGCAGGACGCCAGGATCGCCCCCGCGACCGTCACCCACAAGAGTGCGGGGAGCCGCCAGCCGGCGCCGCTAGAATCGCCGGCCATGACCGGTACCCCGCGTCCCATCGCCTGGCTCGCGCTCGACGAAGGCACGCCCGTGTGGGGCACGGACGGCAGCGAGCTCGGGTCGGTAGGCACGGTCGTCGGAGACGAGCAGAAGGACATCTTCCACGGCATAACGATCAGGTCCGGGCTCTTCTCGGACGAGCGTCTCGTGCCGGCGGACCGGGTGGAGGAGGTCCTCACGGACCGGGTCGTCGTGCGCGTCTCGGAGGAAGAGATGGACGCGCTCGAGGTCTATCGGCCCTGACCTTCCGCGGCGGCGTCCGGCCGGCGGTCGAAGCTCCGGTGGAAGCACGTCTGCTCGCCGGTATGACAGGCGGGTCCGGCGGTCTCGACCAGCATGAGGAGCGCATCGGCGTCGCAGTCGTAACGCACCTCGCGGACGTGCTGCACGTTGCCGGAGGTCGCTCCCTTGTTCCAGTACTCCCGGCGGCTCCGGCTCCAGAACCAGGTCGTGCGGGAGGAGAGCGTCCGCCGAACGGCCTCGGCGTCGCACCACGCGAGCATCAGCACGTCTCCGGACGACGCGTCCTGCACGATCGCCGGGACCAATCCCCGATCGTCGAACTTCAGGCCCTCCGGCTGCACCCGCGTCAGACCTCGAGGTCGTACGGGAACGGATCGGTGAATCGGTGCGGGCCGTCATCGGTGACCACCACGGTGTCCTCGAGGCGGACGCCTCCGACTCCCGGGAAGTAGAGGCCGGGCTCGATCGCCACCACGTCGCCGTCGGCCAGCGCGTCCGGCCGCCGTCCCACCCATGGCCGTTCGTGCACCTCGAGGCCGACGCCGTGCCCGAGCGAGTGGAAGAAGCCGACGCCGAGGGGCTCATCGCCCTCGTGGTGCTCGCGCGTCGGATAACCACGCTCGTGGAAGAAGTCGACTACGGCACGGTGCGCGTCGTCGCGCCCCGGCTCCAGGTGCTCGTAGGCGATCTCGAGCGCGCGGCAGCAATCCGCGTGGATCCTCTTGATCTCTTCCGACGGCTCACCCGGCACGAAGGTGCGCGTCATGTCGGTGTACGCGCCGCTGCGACGGTCCTTGGGGAAGCAGTCGATGATGACCGTCTGGTCCGGGAGGATCGGGCCGCTGCCGATGTCGTGCCCGTTCAGACACGCGTCGCCCGAATGCACGATGATGTCCTCACACTCCGCCCCTTGGGTGCCGAGCTCTTGCTGCATCACCTGCCGGATCCACTCCGCCGTCAGGATCTCGCCTTCGAAGCGCAGACGTCCGTCGGATGTCGGCTCTGCCTCGCGCAGCATCCGCTGCGCCGCCAGCATCGCCGTCTCCGTCGCGCGTTGTGCACGCTCGATGCCCTCCAGCTCGGCAGGGCTCTTGCGCCGCCGCCGGAGCATCCATGCCTCGGCATCCACCACCACCTCTACGCCCCGCTCGCGCAGGTAATCGGCGGCTTTAACCCGGAAGGTCGGAGGCACCACGACCGTGCGCGCGCCGAGGCGCTCGAGCGCTCGGCGCGCCACCTCCAGATCGACGAGATCCACCGGGAACGACGCGTCCTTGATGAGGTCCTCGGAGCCCAGCGAATCCTGCAGCCAGAACTCGTCGACGATCTCCGGACGGTCGTCGAAGATCGGCGCCTCGAGGACGCTCCCGATCAGGACCCGCCGGTCGTCGTGCTCGATGAAGACCATCGGGTCCATCACCGGCTCGGATATCTCGTGGCGCAGCTCCGGGCTGCGAAGCGCGTCGTCGTAGAGCAGGAAGGTCGTCATGGGCGGGTGATCCTAACGGTGAGGCCGCGCCGATCGAGCGCGGCTTTCGCATCGCCGATCGAGAACGTGCCGAAATGGAAGACGCTCGCGGCGAGCGCGGCCTCCGCCGCGCCGCGCGCGGGATCGACCGCGTCGGCGAGGTCCTCGGGCCGCCCCGCGCCTCCCGACGCGATCACCGGCACCTCGACCGTATCGACCACGGCTCGCGTCAGCGCGAGGTCGTACCCGTCGGTGGTGCCGTCGCGGTCCATCGACGTGAGGAGGATCTCACCGGCCCCGAGAGCCGCGGCGCGCCGCGCCCACTCCACTGCGTCGAGGTCCGTCGCGACTCGCCCCCCTTGCACGTACACCTCCCAGCCGTCGGCACGGGCGCGGGCGTCGATCGCGGCGACGATCGCCTGGCGACCGAACTCCCCCGCCGCCTCCTTCAACACCTCCGGTCGCTCGACCGCCGCGGTGTTGATCGCCACCTTGTCGGCGCCGGCGCGCAGGAGTCGCCGCACGTCGTCGACCGACCTGATCCCGCCGCCGACCGTGAGAGGGATGAAGACCGACTCCGCCGTCCGCGCCGCCACCTCGAGGATGATGTCCCGCCTCTCGTGCGACGCCGTGATGTCGAGGAAGACGAGCTCGTCCGCCCCCTCCGCGTCGTAGCGGGCGGCCAGCTCGACCGGGTCTCCTGCATCCCGCAGGCCCGTGAAGCGCACGCCCTTGACCACCCGGCCGCCGTCGACGTCGAGGCACGGGACGATCCTTTTGGCGAGCCTCGTCACGATTCGACGAGCGGGGGCTCGGCGCGCCCCGCGGCGGCCTCGTCCGCGGCGTACTGCGCCTCGCCGACCGAGAACTTCCCCTCGTAGAGCGCGCGCCCGACGATCGCGCCGCGGACGTTCTGCGGATACATACGCGCCACGGAGGTGAGGTCGGCGAGGGACGAGATCCCGCCGGACGCAACGACGGGCCGCGACGTCAGCGACGAAACCCTCGCGAGAGCGTCGAGGTTCGGCCCGGCCATCATCCCGTCCCGGGTTACGTCCGTGTAGATGAAAGCCGCCGCACCCGCGTCGTCGAAGGTGGCGATCGCCTCGTCGACCGATGTACCGCTGCCGACCGTCCAGCCGTGGCTCGCCAGCTCGTCCCCCCGCGCGTCGAGAGAGACCGCGATGCGCTCGCCGTAGCGCGCGCACGCCCGCTTCATCTCGACCGGATCCTCGAGGGCGGCGGTTCCCAGCACGGCACGGTTGGCGCCCGCCGCCAGGATCTCGGTGACGTCGTCGAGCGACCGGATCCCCCCGCCCGCCTGCACGGGACACGAGGCGCGTCGCACGACCTCGAGCACGAGCTCGCGGTTCACCGGCTCGCCCGTCTTCGCGGCGTCGAGATCGACGATGTGCAGCCAGCGCGCCCCCGCTTTCGACAGGCCGATCGCCACCTTCACCGGGTCGTCCGAGTACACCGTCTCGGTCCCGAAGCGTCCCTGGAGCAAGCGCACGCAGCGACCGTCGGAGATGTCGACGGCCGGGAAGACCGTGAAGCTCAATCGTCCACCCAACCTTTCAGAAGCCGAAGTCCGGCGGCGCCGGACTTCTCCGGATGGAACTGCACGGCCAGCAGGCGGTCGCGGCGCACCGAGGCGGCGAACCTCTCGCCGTGCTCGCACCAGCCGTCGACGACCTCCGCCTCCGCCGGATGGGCGGCGAAAGAGTGGTCGAAGTAGTAATAGGTGCGGCCTTCGGAGGAGTCCACCTCGTTCCACCCGATGTGCGGGATCGTCACGGGGCCGCGTAGTCGGCGACACCCGCCGGGCAGGATGCCCAGTCCGGGCTCCGGTGACTCCTCGCTCGCCTCGAAGAGGACCTGCATGCCGAGGCAGATTCCCAAGAAGGGGCGGTCGCCCGCCACCCAGTCGCGCACCAGATCTCCCGTGCCGCCGGAAACGAGCGCGGACATGCACCTACCGAAGATCCCCTGGCCGGGGACGCAGAGCGCGTCGCAGGCCTGGATCTCGTCGGGCTCGGCGGTGACGGCGACGCGCGCGCCCGCCGCCTCGAGCGCCTTCGCCACGCTCCGGAGATTCCCCATGTTGTGGTCCAGCACGGCGACGCGGCGGCTCACAGAAGGCCCTTCGTCGACGGCACGACGCCGCGGCCCCGCGGGTCGATCTCGAGCGCCTCGCCCAGCGCGACCGCCAGCGCCTTGAAGATGGCTTCGACCGCGTGGTGAGCGTTCTTCGCACGCAAGAGGCGGACGTGCAGGGTCAGACCCGCGGCGCGGACGAGCGCGAGCAGGAACTCCTCGACCAGCACGACATCGAACGCCCCGATCGCCTCGGCCGGCAGATCGGCGTCGTAGACGAGCAGCGGGCGCCCGGAGAGGTCGAGGGCGACCTGCGCGAGGGACTCCTCCATCGGAACCAGAGCGTCGCCGTAGCGACGGATGCCGGCCTTGTCGCCGAGGGCCTCTGCGATCGCCTTCCCGACGACGATCCCGCAGTCCTCCACGGTGTGATGCGCATCGATCTCGAGGTCGCCCTCGGCGACGATCGAAAGACCGAGGCGTCCGTGCCGCCCGAGTTGGTCGAGCATGTGGTCGAAGAACGGGATACCCGTCGCGGCGCGTACGTCCCCCCCGTCGAGATCGACCTCGACCACGACGCTCGTCTCGTTCGTCCTTCGTTCGACGCGCGCTCGCCGGGTCATCCGACGACCTCGTCCATCGCCGCGAGGAAGGCATCGGTCTCGTCCGGCAGGCCCGCCGTCACACGCAGCGAGCGCTCGAGCCGCGGCGCGCCGTCGTAGCGCCGCACCAGCACGCCGCGATCGGCGAGATCTCGCCAGACGCGGCCCGGGTCGTCGACGTCGAAGAGGACGAAGTTCGCCTCCGAGGGGTGCACCCGCAGGCCGAGGGCGGAGAGACCCGCCCCCATCCGTTCTCGCTCGGCCACGATCGCTCCGACGTGCTCGAGCGCGTCGGCGGCGTGGCGTAGAGCGGCGGTCCCCATCGCCTGGGTGAAGACCGACAGGTGATACGGCAGACGGACGCGCAGGAGGTCGCGCACGATCGACGGCGCGCCGACCAGATATCCCAGCCGAACGCCCGCGAGCCGCCACGCCTTCGAGAACGTGCGAACGACCACCACGTTCGGGAGCTCCTCGACCAGGTCGAGCACGCTCGAGCCCGGCCGCGCGAACTCGACGTACGCCTCGTCGACCACGACGAGGCTCGCACCCTCCGCGGTAGCCCTCACCAGATCGGGCGGCGCGAGGTTGCCGGTCGGGTTGTTGGGCGAGCACAGCAGAACGAGATCGGGACGCTCCTCCGCCACGGCGCGCCGCGCCTCGTCCGGGTCGATCCCGAATCCGTCGGTGCGCGGTCTGGTCGCGACCGCCGTCCCCGTGATGCGCGGGATCAAGGTGTGCAGGGAGTAGGTCGGCTCGAACACCAGCGTCTTCCGGCCGGAGCCGCCGAACGCGAGGAAGAGGTGCTGGAACACCTCGTTCGAGCCGTTGGCCAGCCAGATCGACTCGGGCGCGACCCCGAGGTGGGCGGCGACCGCCTCCTGCAGAGGCGCGGCGTCTCGCTCCGGATAGCGGTTCACCTCGCGTTGTCGCACCTCCGCGAAGGCCTCCTCCAGGACGGCGGGCGGCGGCGAATACGGCGACTCGTTGACGTTCATCCGGTAGCGAGCCTGCTGCTGCGGTGAGATGTACGGGGCGACGGTCGCAAGGTCGTCGCGCACTGAAGGACGGCGCACGGCCACGCTCACAGCTCGTCGGAGAGTCGGAGCTCTACCGCGCGGGCATGCCCGTGCAGGCCCTCGGCATCCGCCAGCGCCTCCACGTGCGGCGCGAGACGAGCCAGGGCGCTTCGCTCGTACCCCGAGACGTAGATGTGCTTCACGAAGTCCCGCACAGCCAGTCCCGACTCCCAGCGCGCCGAGGCTCCCGTCGGGAGCACGTGGTTGGTCCCGCCGACGTAGTCCCCCACCGGGACGGGCGAGTAGCGGCCGACGAAGACGCTGCCGGCGTTCCTCACCTTGCCGAGCGCCTCCCGCGCGCCGGGGAAGACGAGCTGCAGGTGCTCCGGGGCGAACGCGTTCGCCGTCTCGAGGGCGTGGTCCAGATCGTGGACGAGCACGGCGCGCCCTCCCTCTATCAGCGCGTTCTCGACCTCCTCGGGGTGCGGGTGCGCCATCACGAGCGGCTCGAGGGCGTCGAGGACCGCCTCCGCGAGGGACGCCTCCCACGTGATGAGCGCGTGCGTCCCGAGCGGGCCGTGCTCGGCCTGCGCGACGAGGTCGGCCGCCGTCTCCTGCGGGTCCGCGGTGGCGTCGGCGACGATGGCGATCTCCGTGGGCCCCGCGTCGCCGTCTATGCCCACCCATCCCGACACCTGCCGCTTGGCGAGCGTCACGAAGATGTTCCCCGGCCCCACGATCTTCTCCACGGGACGAACCGACTGCGTCCCGTACGCCAGCGCCGCTATCGCCTGCGCGCCGCCCAACCGGTACACCTCGTCGATCTCCAGCACCCGGCAGGCGGTCAGGATGACGTCGGGGATCTCGCCTCCGAGCCCCGGCGGCGAGCACACCGCGATGCCGGTCACGCCGGCGACCTGGGCCGGGACGGCCGCCATCACGACCGACGACGGATAGGGATATCGACCCCCCGGCGCGTAGATCCCGGCGCGCCGCAACGGTCGCACGAGCTCGCCCGAGAACTCATCGCCGTCGTCCTCGATCCACTCTCGCGGCATCTGCCGCTCGCACGTACGCCGGAGCCGGGCGGCCATGACCTCGAGGGCGTCCACGAACTCAGGCGGTACGAGCGACGGCGCCTTCTCGATGATCTCCGGCTCGACCCTGATCCGGTCGGGCGTGAGGCGAACGCGATCGTGCCGATCCGTCAGCTCGATGAGCGCCTCGTCGCCGCGCGACCGCACCGCCTCGACGATCGCGCGCACCGTCCCGTCCGGCTCGGCCGCGCCGCGGGCGGCACGCGGCCGCGGGATGTGGACCGGGGTCCGGGCGTCGCGCCCGTCGATGATCTCGAGCATGGCCCGAGGGTAATCGAGGGCGACACAGCGCCAGGGTCGGCCGGGAGCCGCGCCTAGACGCGGTCAGTCGAGCGGACGGTCGTGCCCGCAGGCGCGGCAGACGACCGAGCCCATCACGATTCCGAGGCGCGTGCTGCCGCAGGACGGGCAGCGCGCGAGATCGTCGGGCCAGGAGGGCTCTGCCGTCTGGCACTCGGGACAGACGAGCACCTGCTCGTCCCCGACGACGCCGCGCGCCCAGGGCGACGCACCGCGCGCGGGATCCGTCTGGATCCTCCCGCAGCGGTAGCACGGCATCTGACTATTCTGACGCCGGCGGGCGGAGGGAGCGGAGGTGGCGACGTGGACGAGCGCGGGATGGCGGCGGCGGTCGAGGACGCGGCCGCGCGTGTCGGGTCGCTGCTTCGCTCGGTGAAGGATCCGCAGGCGCCGGCGGTCGGCACCTGGAAGATCCGCGACGTCGCCGTACACCTCGCCGGGGTCTTCTCCGCCTACCCCGGGTATCTCGACCGGAGCACTCCCCTCTTCGAGCATCCGATGGACGTCGTCGCGCACAACGAAGCCGTCGTGAGCTCGGACGAAACGACCGACCTGGGTGCGGTAGCGGACCGGATCGAGGCTTCGGCGACGGGTCTCGCCGGAGCGCTCACCGCAGGAGCGGCGACCGGCGCCGTCCCGTGGCACGGAGGCTCGACGATCCCCGGGGCCTCTATCCCGGCGATCGCAGTCACCGAGGCATTCGTGCACGGCCACGACATCGCGGCGGCGGAAGGCCGGCGTTGCCAGTTCCCGCGCCGCCCCCTCGCGTTCGGCCTGCGCGGGCTCCTGGACGTCCTCCCCCTGTACGTGGATCGGGAGAGGGCGGCGGACGCGGTCGTCTGTTTCGACGTGAGGATCCGCGGCGGCGAGCGAGCCGGGCTGGTGTTCCATCGCGGCACCCTGACGGTGCACGAGGGCGGCGCGCCCTCGCGCCCCGACTGCACGCTCTGGGTCGACCCCGGCGGCATGCTGCTGGTCGGCTACGAGCGCGTCTCTCCGCTCGCCGCCGTCGCACGGGGATGGGTCGCGGCGTGGGGGAGGAAGCCCTGGCTCGGGCTCGCGCTTCCGAAGCTCATTCGCCAGCCGTAACGCCGGCTACGCGGCGGCTCCGGGGTCGAGCGCTCCCGGGCCGAGGAGGGCCTTCAGCTCGGCATGGATGCCGTTCGACGTCGAGACCCAGAACTCGCTGCCCAGCTTGAGGGTCGTCGTCCGGCCGCTCCGGGCGCGCAGATGGAGGAAGACGGGCGTGTTGCCCGGATGTGCCCGGAGCACGTCCTTCAGCTTCGCGATGAGCGTTTCACTGCACGCATCGGACGGGAGCGTCACCTCGAGCGGGCCCTCGTCGCCGAGCTTCGGCTCCTTGACGTCTTGAGCGATCAGCTTGATCGAGTCGTCGCGCACGTCGCGGTCGAGACGCCCTCTTATGAGGAGGATCGCATCGGGACGAAGGATCGCTCCGAACTGCTCCACGGTCTTCGGGAAGCACAGCACCTCGACGGTCGCGCCGGACAGGTCCTCGACCGTCAGGATGTTCATCACGCCACCGCTCTTCGTGACGCGCTTCTGGTAGCCGGCGACGAGCCCGCCGATCGTCACGGATTCTCCCTGTGACCGCCCCTCGAGCGCCGAGATCGGCCCATCGGTCATGCGGCTCAGGAGTCCCTCGACGCCGAGGAGCGGATGATCCGAGACGTACAGCCCCAGCATCTCCTTCTCGTGCGCCAACAACAGCTCCTTCGGATATTCGTCGCGTGGGATCGGCGTGTCCTGGTGCGCCCCGCCCTCGCCGCATGCCGCGCCGAACAACGAGAACTGCCCCGCCTCTTCCTGCTTGCGCCGGTCGACGATGTCGGCGCACAGACGCTCGAACGTCTCCGCGAGCCCTTTCCGCGTGTGGCCGAGCGACTCGAACGCGCCCGCGTGGATCAGCGACTCCACCGTCTTCTTGTTGAGACAGATGTAGTCGACCTTGCGGCAGAAGTCGTGGAACGACTCGAAAGCCCCCTTGCGCAGGCGAGCGTCGATGATCTTCTCGACGACGCCGTCACCCAGCCCCCGCACGGCGGAAAGCCCGAAGCGGATGGAGTCGCCCGTGGGCGTGAAGTCCTTCTCCGACGAATTGACGTCGGGGATGAGAACGGGGATCCCCATCTTCCGCGCCATGTGCAGGTACTTCGGTTTGTCGTCCTTGCGATCCTTGACGCTCGTCAGAAGCGCCGCCATGTACTCGACCGGGTAGTGCGCCTTCAACCACGCCGTCTGGTAGGCGACGTAGGCGTAGCAGGCCGAGTGCGCGCGGTTGAACGAGTAGTCGGCGAACGGCTGGATCAACGCCCACAGCCTCTTCGCGTCCGCCTCGGACATGCCGGACGCGGTGCAGCCTGAGATGAAGCGAGGCTCCTCGCGCGCCATGATCTCGCGGTTCTTCTTACCGATCGCCTTGCGCACCATGTCGGCCTCGCCCGGCGAATAACCGGCGAGGATCTGCAGGAGCTGCACTACCTGCTCCTGATACACGAGGACCCCGTACGTCTCGGCGGTGATCCGTTCGAGCGCGGGATGCAGGTACTCGACCTTCGACGGGTCGTGCTTGCGCTCGAGGTACTTGGGGATCTCGTCCATGGGCCCGGGACGGTAGAGCGCGATCAGGGCCATGATCTGCTCGAAGCGGTCGGGCTTGAGCTGCACGAGCAACCGCCGCATGCCCTCCGACTCGAGCTGGAAGACCCCGTCGGAGTCGCCGCGTCGCAGGATCTCGTACACCTTCGGGTCGTCGAGCGGGAGGTCGTCGACGTCGGGGCGCGTCCCGCGGTTCGCTTCGACGTAGTCGAGCGTCAGCTCGATCACCGAGAGGTTCCTGAGCCCGAGGAAGTCCATCTTCAGGAGGCCCAGCTCTTCGACGCCGTTCATGTCGAACTGCGTGACGATCTCGCCGTGCTCGCCGCGACGCAGGGGGACGTGCTCGACGAGAGGGTCACGGCCGATGACCACCGCCGCCGCGTGGATCCCTGCGGACCGCTTGAGATTCTCGACCTGCAGGGCGGTATCGATGATCTCCTTCGCCGCGCCGCCGCCCTGATACGCCGCGGCCAGCTCGGGGGACGTCTCGAGGGCGCTCCGCAGGCCTGAGTCGCGCCCCATGACAAGCGGCGGGTACATCTTGGTGAGGCGGTCACCCTCCGCGTAGGGGAAGCCCAGCACCCTCGCCGCGTCCTTGATCGCCTGCTTCCCCTTGATCGTGCCGTAGGTGACGATCTGTGCGACGCGGTCGTCGCCGTACTTGTCCTGCACGTAACGGATCACGTCGCCGCGCCGTCGATCGTCGAAGTCGATGTCGATGTCGGGCATAGCGACGCGTTTGGGGTTGAGGAAGCGCTCGAACATCAGGTCGTACTTGATGGGATCGAGTTCGGTGATCCCGATCGCGTAGGAGACGATCGAGCCTGCCGCGCTGCCGCGCCCGGGACCGACGCGGATGCCCTGCCTCTTCGCCCAGTTCACGAAGTCCTGGACGACGAGGAAGTAGCCGGCGAAGCCCATGTCGGCGATCACCCGCAGCTCGTACCGCGCCCGCTCCGAGACCTCCGCCGGCAGCGGCTCGCCGTAACGGCGGCGGCATCCGTCGAGCACGAGCCGCTCGAGGTACGAGTCGAGCGTCTCGCCGGCCGGGACGTCGTAGCGCGGGAGCAGCAACTTGTCGAAGGTCATCTCGACGTTGCACCGCTCTGCGATGTCGAGCGTCGTCTCGCACGCCCCCGGCCACCGCGCGAAGGCGCGCTGCATCTCCTCGGGAGTCTTCAGATAGAACTCCTCCGAGTCGAACTTGAAGCGGTTCGGGTCGCTCAGCTCGCTGCCGGTGTTGATGCACAAGAGGACCTCGTGCCCGGCGGCGTCGTCCTTGTGGGTGTAGTGGGAGTCGTTGGTGCAGACCCAGGGGATGCCCATCTCGCGGCCTATGGCGACGAGCTCGTCGTTCAACGGACCCTGCTGCGCGAGACCGTGATCCTGTAGCTCCAGGTAGAACCGGTCGCCGAACAACTCGCGGTACTGCGCCACCTTGCGGCGCGCCCCGGCCGGGTCGCCGGCGACGATCGCACGCGGGATCTCGGCGGAGAGGCATCCCGACAGGCAGATGACGCCCTCCGCGTGCTCGGTCAGGAGCTCCCAGTCGGAACGGGGTTGATAGTGGAACCCCTCGAGCCACGCCCGCGACGAGATCTTGACGAGGTTGCCGTATCCCGTCTGGTCCATGGCCAGCAGCGTCAGGTGGTAGGTGCGCTCGCCGTTCTCGCGCTGCGGCGGCTTCTCGCGCCGGTTCCCGCCGAAGAGGTAGCCCTCCATCCCAAGGATCGGCTTGACGCCGTGGCTCCGGCCGGACCGGTAGAAGTCGAGCGCGCCGTACATCACTCCGTGGTCGGTGATCGCACAGGCGGGCATGCCGGCGTTCGCGGCGGCTTCGAACATCTCGGAGATGCGGCTCGCGCCGTCGAGCATCGAGTACTCGGTGTGCGCGTGGAGGTGGACGAAGCTCAACCCGGACTGCCTTTCGCGAGCCGCCGACGAATCACAAACGTGTAGTTCTATCTACTCCGCCCGCCGCCGCGGTGCAAGCAGCCGCGTCCCACCTGGGAGGACGTGTCTGTCAAGCACCGGTTCGGCGCGCCGGGCATGAGCGTCGTCGCTCCCGGCTGTGGATCACAAGGGGGCGGAACCTGTGGATTTCTCCTCTACGGCGGAGAGACGCCGGCGCGCCGGGCGACGTCCGCCAGGTCCGCCGGGAGGGGGTCCGTCACCTCGACCTCGCCGCCGTCCGGGTGCGGGAACCGGAGCAGGTAGGCGTGGAGGAACGGCCGTTCCAGCCCGAGCGAGCGGGCGAGGTCGCCCTTGCCGCCGTAGACGGCGTCGCCCAGGATCGGGAACCCGAGATGCGACAGGTGCACCCGTATCTGATGGGTCCGGCCGGTCTCGAGAGCGACATCGAGAAGCGCCGTCTCGTCTGTGGCATCGACGGCGCGGTAGTGGGTGACGCTCGGCCGCCCCTCGGCGACGACGGCCATGCGCCGGCGCCGGACCGGATGTCTGCCCACCGGCGCCTCGATCGTGCCGCTCGCTGCGGGCGGTCGCCCACGCACGAGGGCGAGATAGCGCCTCTCCACTTCCCGCTGCCGGATCGCCTCGACCAGGACGGCCGCGGCCCCGTCGTCCTTCGCTACGAGCAAGAGACCCGAGGTGTCCTTGTCGAGGCGGTGGACGATGCCCGGGCGCGTCGATCCCGCGCCCGACAGCGGGACGCCCAGGCCCAGCAGCGCGTTCACCAGCGTCCCGGCCTCGTGCCCCCGTGCGGGATGCGTGACGAGACCCGGCGGCTTGCTGATCACCAGGACACGCTCGTCCTCGTAGCGGACGCCGACGGGGATGTCCTCGGCCTCCGGCGGGCCCGATTCGGGCAGGGGGATCGTCCCGGCGACGACGTCGCCCTCTTCGAGGCGGTGCGAAGGCCTGACCGCTACCCCGCCGACGGTAACGAGACCCTCGCGGACGGCCCGCTGCACCAGCGTGCGGGTGACGCCGGCGCGCCCCGCCACCACGACGTCCACGCGGCCCCCCGCTTCACCGGGCGCGACGGTGAAGGAGACCCCGGTCCCCGTCACCGCTCCGCCGGCGCGGCCCGCCAGCCCACGACCAGCAGAACCAGCACCCCGACCGTGATGCAGGCGTCGGCCACGTTGAAGATCGGCCACACGTGGAGGTCGACGAAGTCGACCACGCGGCCGCCCGTGGCGCGGAAGATCCGGTCGGACACGTTGCCGAGCCCTCCCCCGAGCACGAGG
>DATLGG010000206.1:0-3455 GCA_035540615.1 Actinomycetota bacterium
GCCGCCTCCTCCGCGATCGCCTCGCGCGACCCGTCGGCCGCGCGTCCGCCTCCGACCTCCTGGATCAGCGTCGCCAGCTCCGGCGGGAGCGCCTCGCGCAGCAGGTTCACCGCCCGCACGTCGCCGGCGACGACGATCAGCCGGGGATCCACGGCGTGGGCGACGCGCACGACCTCCGCGGCCGCGACCTCCGCGTTCTCTTCCCACGCGTTCTCCGCGCGCTCCTGGAAGCGCCGCTGGGACCAGCCGCCCGGACTCGACCGCGCGACGTGCAGATCGTCCCCCTCGGCCTCCCGATGGATGTCCGGCCGGCCGTAGCGGAACCCGAAGATGTCGGCCCCGGTCCGGTCGGCGAGCACCACCATGTGCGCCGGAGCATGGAGCCGCCATCCGAGGAGCGGCCCGAGCGCCGGAAGGTCGGCGACGAGCGCCACGTCGGAGCGCGGTGGTTGGGAACCGTGCTCGACGTGACGCACCTCCTCGCGGGTCGCGATCACGGCGAGGCCGGGGCCCTGGAGGTGCGCATCGGCGACGATGCCGCCGATGGTATCGAGCAGGTCGTCCGGCAGATCCGCCCCTTCGAGCGAGCCGCGCAACGACCGCCACCGCTGCTCCGACCGCGCCCTCGGCGTCTCGACGTCTCCCGCCGTCTCGAGGTAGAGCGAGAGGTAAGGTCCTTCGTGCCGCAGGATGTCCGCGAGGTCCGGCGCTGCGGCGCCACCGGTCGGCATCGCCTCAGAGGTTTCCATGACGGGTTCCTTCCCCCGGGTTCCCGCCGCTAACCCGGGAGGTGTCGCTCAGGGCCGTGTGGGTAGATGGGCGTCGTGGCGCGCACACCGGAGCCGAGCATCACGACGTATCCCGCGGGGCCCTACCTCGTGCGGGGGCCGATCCGCATCCGGGACGAGTCCGGGTGCGACCTCGTCGTCCGCCGGCGGGTCGTCGCCCTCTGCCGTTGCGGGCGCTCGGCGACGAAGCCGCTCTGCGACGGCTCCCACGCGGCGCCCGCCGCTGCGCGGCGAGCCGACTGACCCAGGCGCCGACGCAGGACCCGAAGGGGTGTCGCCGCGCGGCGGAGCCGCCGCCCCCGGTAGCGCGCCCCTCCGTGGATCACCCGAGCCCCGAGAGCGACCCATGAACAGACCGCCCGCTCGAGGACCCATGCGGGTGCGAACAGCGGGGCGCGCGCCGAGAACGCCCGCCGGCCGCCGGCACGGCGCCGGCCGACCTCGGCGAGGAGCGTCAGACCGGCCGCCGCGGCGCCGATCCCGCGCCACGCCCGGCGATGCACCGCCGCGCCGACCAGCGGGAGCACCGAGAGCGAGAGCATGAGGCGAACGGGCTGCGCGAGGTCGTCGTAGGCCTGGCGCACGCGCTGGTCGAGGAACACCTCCAGCGTCGGAGCCAGGCGGCGGACGATGATCTCGGGAGCGCGCCGCACGCGTCCGCCCGCGGCCGTGATCGTCCGCATCAGCTCGAGGTTCTCGAACAGGACGTCACCGTCGTAGCCCCCGACGCTGAGGAACGAGGACCGGCGGATACCGAGCGTCCCCGGGTAATCGGTGTGCGTCGCTCGGTTCAGGAGCGTGCGGGCCGTATCCCAGAGGGCATGCCAGGTGTCGGGATCCAGGACGTTCTGCGGCACGACGAGGTCCGACGTCCGCAGCAGCTCCGCGACCGCACGCAGCTCCGCCTCCTCGTATCGCACGTCGTCGTCCGCGATCACGACGAGCTCGTGCATCGCCTCCCGCACGCCGGTGGTGACGCCGTTCACCTTGCCGTTCGCGAACGCGAGGTCCGGATGCGGCGCGAGGTGACGGATGCGGTCGGGGAAGGCGGCCGCGTGGTCGCGGAACACGGCTTCGGGCGAACCGTCGATGACGACGACCTCGGCGATGCTCGCGGTTCGTGACAGGTAGGCGGCCAGCTCGGCGTGCTCGTGTCCGCTCCCGTCGCAGCGGATCGGCAGGACGTAGGAGAGCTGCACGTCTCAGACGGAGCTGGGCAGCCGCAGGTCGAGGAGCGAGGAGAGACCGGTCGACCAGCACGACAGCAGGTGGCGCGCGAGCTGGGCCTCGGTGAGGAGCAGGGCGCGCGCTCCGAACACGACGTCGTCCTCGAGGTCGGGCTCCGCGGTGACGAGCGAGCCCGCAAGGTCGATGCAGGCGATCGCTTCGTGGACGGCGTCGGCCTCGACATGCTCGTCGAAGTACCGCGTCGCCTCCTCCCCGTACCCCAGACGGCGCAGCCCGTCGGCGTAGCGGCGGTTCGGACCGCAGGAGGTCATCTCGAAGGCCGCGAGGTGACCAACCAGGGCTCCGCGGAGGCGTCGATGGAGCCCGAACAACGACATCAGGTTGACCCAGGCGAGCGTGACCCCGGGAAGGCGGTCGAGGTACGCGAGGGGGGTGGCGTCGAGCTCGAGCGCCCGCATCGAATCCGCGAACAGCTGCGAGTGGAGCCACGCCGGATCGCCGCCGCCGTACTCGTCCCCGAGGATCTCGACCAGTGCGACCTTCGCCGGGCCGCGCAACCGCGGGATGGCCCACGCGTGCGGATCGGCCTCCTTCAGCTGGTAGGCCGAACGGTGCATCAGGAACTCCCGGTACTCCGCCACCGTGCCGTTCCGCCGGAGGTACCGCGACACGGCCGGCCCGTCGTCCGCCGCCACCACCGCGCGCAGCCGTCGATCGATCGGGCCCGCGGGAATCACGTCCGGGGCCAGCGCGGCGCGGACGGCGTCCTCGAAACGCGCCTCGAGGAGGCCCCGGAACGCGAGCAGGTCGAGGTCCCACTCCAGGTCGGCGGGCACGCCGGGAAGGCCGCCGTAGTGCAGCTCGTAGCAGAGGTACAGCGCCAGGTGGAGGTCGTCGCCCGCGAGCGGGTCGTCTCCGACCGTCGGGGCCGGCGACGGGGTCGCGGCGGCGTCGAGCCGCTCGAGGACCCAGCCGCTGAGCGGTCCGCGCGCGCGTGGGAGGCTCACGCCGCGACCCTTCCCCGGCCCCAGGCGTCGAAACGAGCGAAGCAGGCGCCTTTTGGGCAGGTGCACAAAGGGGTCGGGCGGGGCGATGGCGAACCACAGGGCAACACGGCCGAGCCAGGGGAGCCCAGATGCAGCCCACGCACACCACCCGCCTGAGGAGCGCCATGATCGCGGCGCTGTTGACCGCCGCCTCGTTCGCCGGCCTGGGCGGGGGGGATGCTGCGGCGCAGGACCCACCTCCACGGACCGGGTTCGAGCAGCGGAACGGGTCCTCGTGGACGACGCATGCCGAGGAGCTCGCCTTCCTCTCCGAGGTCGATCGCCGGTCCGACCGGGTCGAGCTCTCGGTGGTCGGGACGACCCTCCAGAACCGGCCCATCCATCTCGTCCGCGTCGGCCACCCGGTCCCACGGGACGTCGCCGCGGCGCAGACGGAGCCCGTCGTGCTCTTCGTCTGCACCCAGCACGGCAA
>DATLGG010000207.1:0-3174 GCA_035540615.1 Actinomycetota bacterium
GGCCAGCGCCACCCGAAGACGACGCTCGTCTACGAGTACCCGCGGGCCGAGGGCGACCCCTACTATCCCGTGCCCCGCCCCGAGAACGCGGCGCTGTACCGCCGCTACAAGGAGCTGGCGGAGGCGACGCCCGGCGTCCACTTCGTCGGACGGCTCGCGACCTATCGCTACTACAACATGGACCAGGTCGTCGCTCAGGCGCTGGCGGTCTATGCGAGGATCGCGGGGCCCACGCGCCCGACGACGACCGTGAACGGCAACGGCGGCCTGAAGCTCGATCGCGACGACGACGAGCCGGTCGCCCCGCGACGAGGCCGGTGACCCAAGAAGCGGACGCTCGCGGCCTCGAGCTGTGGGCAGGGATCGAGTGCACGCGAAACCGGGTGGGTGACCGCTACCTCGACCAGCTCGAGCTGAGCGGCCACGACCGTCGCATCGAAGACCTGGACCTGTTCGCCGAGCTCGGCGTCCGCTCGGTTCGATACCCGGTCCTGTGGGAGCACGTCGCGCCCGCGGGTCTCGAACATGCGGACTGGCGCTGGAGCGACGAGCGGCTCGAGCGGCTCCGCGAGCTCGGCATCACGCCGATCGTGGGCCTCGTTCACCACGGCAGCGGCCCGCCGCACACGAACCTGCTGGATCCGAGCTTTCCGGAGCAGCTGGCGACCTTCGCCGGCGCGGTCGCCGAACGCTACCCGTGGGTCGAGATGTTCACTCCGGTGAACGAGCCGCTCACCACGGCGCGCTTCAGTGGGCTCTACGGCCACTGGTACCCGCACGCGAAGGACCACGACTCGTTCATCCGGGCGCTGGCCGTGCAGTGCCGCGCCGTGATCCTGGCGATGCGCGCGATCCGCGAGCGGACGCCGAGCGCTCGGCTGATCCAGACCGAGGATCTTGGGAAGACGCACAGCACGCCTCTGCTCGCCTACCAGGCCGAGATGGAGAACGAGCGCCGATGGCTGTCGTTCGATCTGCTGTGCGGCCGCCTCGACGAGGCCTCGCCGGTCTGGCCGCTCGTGACGTCGGCCCTGGAGGCGGAGGAGATCGCGTGGTTCCGCGAGAACCCATGCCCGCCGGATGTCCTGGGCATCAACCACTACCTCAGCAGCGAGCGGTACCTGGACGAGGATCTCGCCCGGTACCCGGAGGCGGCGCACGGAGGCAACCACCGGCATGCCTACGCCGACGTCCTCGCCGCGCGCGTGCTGGCGGACGGGCCAGCTGGGCCGCGACGGCTCCTCGAGGAAGCGTGGGAGCGGTACGGGTTGCCGATCGCCGTGACCGAGGCCCACAACTCCGGCGCGCGGGAGGAGCAGCTGCGGTGGCTGGCGGAGGTGTGGGACGGGGCCGCCGCAGCGAAGGCGGGCGGCGCCGACATCCGCGCGGTGACGGTGTGGTCGGTGTTCGGTGCGTTCGGCTGGGCGTCGCTCGTGACGGGGGGAGACCTCGCCTACGAATCGGGTGTGTACGACCTGCGGGCGCCCGCGCCCCGACCGACGCTCCTCGTCCAGGCATGCCGGGCCCTGGCGGCCGAAGGCAGGTTCGAACACCCGGTCCTCGCCTCGCCCGGCTGGTGGCACCGCAACGACCGCTACTGGTACGGGCGCCCGCCGGACCTTCCCGACGTCGGGCCGATGCGAGGCGACGCTCGTCCGCTGCTCGTCGTCGGCGGCCGCGGGACGCTGGGGCGCGCGTTCGGCCGCCTCTGCACGGCTCGAGGCCTGGAGGCGCGGGTCGTCGTGCGCGAGCAGATGGACCTGACGGATCCCGCATCGATCGCGGGGGCGCTCGAGGAGATCCGGCCCTGGGCCGTGGTGAACGCGACCGGCTTCGTCCGCGTCGACGACGCGGAGGTCGAGACCGAGGCCTGCCACCGGGCGAACACGCTCGCGCCGGGCCTGATCGCCGCCGCCTGCGCCGAGCGCGACCTCCCGCTCCTGACCTTCTCGTCCGACCTCGTGTTCGACGGCGAGAGCGAACGCCCGTACGTCGAGAGCGACCCGGTGGGGCCGCTCAACGTGTACGGCCGGACGAAGGCCGAGGGCGAGCGACTCGCGCTCGGGGCACATCCGCGGACGCTCGTGGTCCGCACGAGCGCCTTCTTCGGGCCCTGGGACGAGTACAACTTCGCCGTTCAGGCGGTCCGCGCACTGCGGACGGGTGAAGGCTTCGTCGCCGCGGGGGATGCAACGGTCTCCCCGACGTACGTGCCGGATCTCGTATGGACGTCGCTCGATCTCCTCCTCGATGGCGAGACCGGGATCTGGCATCTCGCGAACGAGGGGTCGATGGCCTGGGCCGGGTTCGCCCGAGCGGCGGCCCGGACCGCCGGGGCGGATCCGGGCGGCGTCCGGGAGGTGAGCATGGCGGAGCTGGCGCTTCCGGCGCCGCGCCCGCGATGGAGCGTCCTCGGGAGCGAACGCGGCTGGATCATGCCATCGCTCGAGGACGCCCTCGCTCGGTGGGCCGTCGACATGGGCTGGCGCAGCGTGCCGGTCGGCGTCTGAGAGCGTGTCCAACCGCGGCCCCGGGGGTAGGTACGGACCCATGGAGACGAACCGGTACCTGGGGATCTATCTGAACGACCATCTGGCCGGCGCGACGGCGGGCCGCGAGCTCGCGAAGCGCTGCCTCTCGAACAACGAGGGGACGCCGCTCGGCGCCTACCTCGAGACGTTGATCGACGAGATCGACGAGGATCGCGCGGCGCTCGAGCGGCTCATGGAGCGCCTCGACGTGCCCGTCTCGCCGTGGAAGCGGCAGGCGCTCTGGCTCGCCGAGAAGGTGGGCCGCCTCAAGATGAACGGTCAGGTCTTCGGCTACTCCGACCTCAGCCGTGTCGAGGAGCTGGAGACGCTGCTGCTCGGCGTCACCGGGAAGCTGATCCTGTGGCGGTCGCTCGCGGAGACGGGCCCGCAGGAGCCACGCCTGGAGGTCGCGGAGCTCGCGGTCCTCGCCGAGCGTGCCGAGCGGCAGTTGCGGATCCTCGAAGGCCACCACCGGGACGCCGTGAAGCAGGCGTTCCAGAAGCCCGACATCGTCGAGCGGAACCGGATGCAGAACGTGCCGATCGCGGAAGGAGACGTCTGATGGCCAAGCGTGCGCAGCAGCCGGAGCTCGCGCGGAGCGAGCGTGGCGACACCGACATGGACGGCAAGCGGGTCGCTCGGG
>DATLGG010000208.1:0-4069 GCA_035540615.1 Actinomycetota bacterium
CGGTGGCGACCCACCCGATTCCCCTGGTGAACACGAGCAGGTAGTAGGCGACCCCTCCGCCCGGCTCGATCCCCACCTTCGGGCTGCCGCCGCCGCCGCGTCCGGCGAGCCCGGGGACCTGGCTGGCGACCTCGCCCCAGCGGAGGAGGAGGAACGGATGGGTGAGGAAGAGGCCGACCAGCGCCGCCCCCACGGCGATCGCGGCGCCGAGGAGCGCGGGGCGCCACGCGCGGCGATCGACGAACCGAGGAAGGATGGCGGCCGCGAGCGGAAGGGCGGCGATCGCCGACAGGTACTTCGTCCCGGTGGCGAGCCCCAGCCCCGCACCGGCGATCGCGTAGTCGGTCCAGCGGCCGCGGCGCAGGATGCCGGCGGAGCCGACGAGCGAGAGCGCCAGGGGCGCGAGCTGCGCGGCGTCGGCGAGGGCACGCCGCGAGTACACGAACGGCAGGAAGGCGATGACCATCAGCCCCGCGGCGACGAGCCCCGCGCGGCGACCGAAGAGCCTCGTGCCGGTGAGGAAGATGAGCCAGGCGGCGACGACGCCCGACAGGGCCGACACGACGCGCCCGATCAGGAACAGCGTCTCGGGCGAGGCCTGCCACGCGCGGAGGATGCCCTCGGGCCCCCCGAACGCGGCGAGGTAGACGGCGTGGAAGGCGTACGCGAGGCCGGGCGGGTTCCCGCCCATGCGGTTGGGCAGGTAGCCCTCCTCGACGAAGCGGACGGCCTCCGGGACGAAGTAGCGCAGCTCGTCGGCCGTGTAGACGAACGGGAGCGCGTGGTCGATGTCCCACAGCCGCAGGACGAGCCCCGCGCCGAGGATGATCCCGAGGAGCAGCCAGGTCGTCCTGCGGTCGCCTGCGGCGTCGAGGGTCCCCGCCTCGGGCGTCGCGGGATCGGGCGGATGCATCGGTGCCGGAGTCTAGCCGCGGGCCCGGCGGGGCGGCCGGAGGCTGCCTGCTATCCTTGGCCGGTCATGAAGGGACTCATCCTGGCCGGTGGGGTTGGGAGCCGGCTGCGGCCACTCACGCACACGCAGTCGAAGCAGCTGATCCCCGTCGCGAACAAGCCGATCCTCTACTACGGCCTCGAGGCGCTCGCCGAGGCGGGCATCACCGAGGTCGGGATCGTCGTCGGCGTGCTCGAGGAGGAGATCCGGGGCGCGGTCGGTGACGGCTCGCGCTGGGGGCTGAAGGTCGACTACATCCACCAGGAGTCGCCGCTCGGGCTGGCGCACGCCGTCCTCACCGCGCAGGACTACATCGGCGACGAGGAGTTCGTCATGTACCTCGGCGACAACCTCGTCCCCGAGGGGCTCACGGACTTCGTCCGCGCGTACGAGGAGCATCGCCCGGACGCGCAGATCTTCCTCGTCAAGGTGCCGGAGCCGGAGCGCTTCGGGGTGGCGGTCCTCGAGGGCGACCGGGTCGTGCGCCTCGTCGAGAAGCCGAAGGAGCACATCTCCGACCTCGCGCTCGCCGGCGTCTACATCTTCAACCCGACCGTCTTCCGCGCGGCCTCGGCGATCGAGCCGTCGCACCGCGGCGAGCTCGAGATCACCGACGCGATCCAGTACCTGATCGACCACGGCTACCGGGTCCGCGCCGAGATGATCACCGGCTGGTGGAAGGACACCGGCAAGATGGAGGACCTGATCGAGGCCAACCGGATCATGCTCGAGCGTCGCGAGGGAAGCGTCCGGGGTTCGGTGGATGAGGAGAGTCACCTCGTCGGGGACGTGATCGTCGAGGAAGGAGCGACCGTCCGCGAGAGCGTGATCCGCGGCCCCGCGATCATCGGCTCGGGCGCGGTCGTCGAGCGCAGCATCATCGGGCCGTACGTCGCGGTCCACGACGACACCCGGATCGAGGACAGCGAGATCGAGAACTCGATCCTGCTCTCGGGCTCGCTGATCTCCGAGGTGCGGAAGATGAGCGACTCCCTCGTCGGCAAGAACGTGCGGATCCGCAAGGACGACGAGCGTCCGTCGGTCTACCGGTTCATGCTCGGCGACAACTCCGAGATCCGCGTCCCCTAGCGCTTCCGCGGCGTCGCGGTGCGCACCGCGAGCCAGGTCGTGATCGGCACCGACGCGACGAGGCCGATGCTCCCCACGAGCGTCCGTACGATCTCGGTCGCCACCGTCTCGCCGTTCGCGATCGCCCCGAGCGGCTGCTGCGAGAGCACGAAGAGCACGAGCAGGGGCATCGACGCGCCCGCGTAGGCGAGGGCGAGCGTGTTCACCGTCGAGGCGACGTGGTCCCGGCCGATCCGCAGGCCCGCGCGCAAAAGGTCCCGCGACGGCATCTTCGGATCGGCGTCCCGGATCTCCCAGACCGCCGAGGCCTGGGTCACCGTGACGTCGTCGATCGCCCCGAGCGCGCCGATCACCACCCCCGCCAGCGTCAGTCCGGCGAGATCGATCTGCGCCGCCCCGACCCGCACGATCGTCGCCTCCTCCGAGGCGAACCCGGTCAGCTCCGCCATCGTGACGAACGCCTCCGCCAGCAGGGCCGTGAGCGCGAGGCTCGTGAGCGTCCCGAGGAGGGCGACGGTGGTCATGGGGCGGAACCCGTGCGCCAGGTAGAGGGCGAGGTAGGCGATCGCCGCGGCGCCGACGACCGCCACGAGGACCGGGCTCCGCCCGTCGACGATCGCCGGCAGGATGAACGCGAGGAGCACGAGGAGGCTCGCCGCGAGCCCGGCGAGCGCCGCGAGACCGCGCATCCGACCGAGCGCGATCACCGCCGCGGCGAACGCGAGCGCGAGCCAGACCAGGACCGGCCGTCGCTGCCGGTCGACGAACGAATACTCGAACCCCGGCTCCGCTCCCGCCGTGTGCCCGAGGACGACGCCGTCCCCGGGCGCCAGGGGAGGCACCGCCGCGTCGACCGGGAAGTCGACGCTCGTCCGCTTGCCGGCGTCCGGTCCCTCCCGGAGCTCGAACGTGACGCGCCGGCACACGATGTTCTCCTCCGGCGCGCTGCCGCGGCAGGGCTGGTCGGCCGCCGCGACCACCTCGGCCGCGAAGACGTCGCGGTACACCCCGAGCTCGGTGAGGTCCGGGCGCGGGCCGCCGCCGGGGCGCAGCGCGATCATCCCCGCGAGCGTGACGACCCCGAGCACGACCGCCGCGACCGTCAGGCGCCGGCGCGTCCGCTCCGGGACCCCCCCGCCGGTCTGCCGGTGCGCCATCTCAGACGAAGGTGCCGGAGAACAGCAACCCGACCGGGAGGACGAACAGCGCGGCGACGAAGGCGACGAGCCGCGGCGTCGTCGCGACGATCCAATCGTCGAACGCGATGAGGGTCCGCTGGAGCGGCCCGTACACCGTCAGGAGGATCAGCACGGTGATCACGGCGACGGCGATCGCCTCGGCGAGCACGACCTGCACGGCGACCGGGTTCCCGAGGATCATCGCCGCGACGAGCGTGTCGGCGAGGGTCGTGATGTTGGCGCCGGCGATGTACGGGATCGCCTCCCGGCGCGTGACGTACCCCTTGCTCGCGAGCGGCACGAGGATCGTCAGCGCCACCGAGACCGACAGCGTGAGCAGGGCCGCGAGGCTCCCCAGGAAGAACATCGGCCACGGACGCTTCAGCCAATGCTCGCGCGCGCCCGCATGTCGCTCGCCGTCGAGGGACGGGAGCACGACGTCGAGGAGCTTGAACGAGATGAGGATGATCGCGAGCCCGACGGGCAGGAGCATCGGACCCGGGAGGACGCGGTCGGCCAGGGCGACGATCGGCCCCCAGATCGCGTCGATCACGCCGTTGACCTCCTCGGACGCCTGCCATCCGACCCCCGACAGGAGCCCCGAGCGCAGCAGGCCGTAGGCGGCGAACATCCCCGGGATGTAGACGATGGCCGTCATCGTCAGCGCGAGCACCCCCATGCCGACGCTCCGCCGGCGGTCCTTGCTGCGCATCGCGTAGAGGAACCCGACGAGGAGCACGATGAACGACGCGCCGAGCCGCGAGCCGCTCAGCATCGTCAGCGTCTGCAGGCGCGTCGTCGCGCCGGCATCGAACAGCGACAGCGACACCGCGGCCACCGGCGACCCCGA
>DATLGG010000209.1:0-4134 GCA_035540615.1 Actinomycetota bacterium
CCGGCCTTCGGAAGTCCCTCGTCTGCCACCCTCGTCCGATCGCGACGCGACGCAGCTCCCGGTCGGGGTTCACCGCGATCGGGTTCCCGACGGCCTCGAGCATCGGCAGGTCGGTGACCGAGTCGGAGTACGCGTACGAGCCGGCGAGATCGACGCCTCTCGCCGCGGCGACCTCTCGGATCGCTTCCGCCTTCGCGGGCCCGTAGCAGTAGAAGGCCAGCTCCCCGGTGTAGCGGCCACCCTCGATCCGCACGCGGGTGGCGATGACGTCCTCGACCCCGAGCCGTTCGGCGAGCGGACGCACGATCTCCTCGGTGGCGGATGAGATGATGAAGACCCGCCGGCCGAGCGCGCGATGCAGCGCGATCAGGTCGAGCGCCTCCTGGTAGATCAGCGGCTGGAGCACGTTGTCGAGGGTCTCGCGGACCACCTGCTCGACGCGGCGCCGCTCCCAGCCCTTCGTGAGCGCGAGCAGCGCGTTCTTCGCTCGCTCCATCCGGCGCTCGTCGGCCCCGATCAGGAGGTAGACGAGCTGCGCGTAGGCCCCCCGCAGCAGCTGGGCGCGGCTGACGAGGCCGGCGCGGTACATCGGCCGCGACAGGGCGAGCGAGCTGGACCTCGAGATGATCGTCTTGTCGAGGTCGAAGAACGCCGCCTCCATGGCTCCATCGTACCGTCGCCACCCCATCGGCCCGTGGTGCCTGCTCCGCTGCTCGCGAGCTGGCGGCCGGACCGCCTCCTCCGGCGGGAACCCGCGGCAGGAGACGGCGGCCGGTGCGCAGAAGAGGGGTGCCGACGGCCCGCCGCCGGACGGATGCGCCCACGGGTCGTCGCGGGAAGGGAGGACCATGCCGCGTCTCGTCGTCGCCGCGTTGCTGTCGCTCTCGCTTTCGTCCGGGACGGCCCTCGCCGCCACGCCGCAGATCGTCGACCAGGCGGGTGACGCGAACGGCCTGAACGGGCAGTGGTACGACCCGGCGATGCTCGGGAAGATCGCCCAGGAGGTCCGCGACATCTTCCTGGGTGGCGACCCCTTCGGCGAGGGACGCCCGACCCCCGGGTCGTACGCGCCGGCCGACCTGCGCTCGGTGACGCTCGAGACGGAGTACACCAGGACAGCGGTCGGAGCCGACGGGTGGCGACACCGACCGACAGCGCTGCGCATCCGGTTCCGGACCGAGGACCCCGCCGCCGCGCCGCACGGGGCGACCCCGCTGCGCCTCGAGCTGCACGCCACCCTCGGCCCGCCGTTCCCTGACGGCTGCTCCTCCGCGTTCCACATCGACGTGGAGGCCGATGGAACCCTCTCCTTCGCGCGGTGGTTCCGCTGGGAGGACTGCCGCTGGAACACCGGCGCGAGCTGGGGCAGCTTCCAGCATCCCGCCTGGACCGCCACCCGCGGCGCCGACGCGACCGAGGTCATCGTCCGGATCCCCTTCGCGTCCCTGACCGAGGAGGAACACGCCCTGCTGGGGCCCGGAGCAGCGCTGCGGGAGCTCCAGGCGACGACCCAGCTCTGGCCGCCTTTCACCTTCGACGTGACCCACCGCGCGAGCGGGTTCGTCGTGGGCGAGGACGTCCCACCCGACGTCCCCTGCACCCGCGACTGCGGCCGCTGACCGGCTGCGGGTCTCCGACCGCTTGGGTGGGAATAACCCGCCCGTGCAGGGCGTTGTCACCGTTCCCATGGCAGAGCAGCAGCGACGCGACGACGGGTCGCGCCTCGACGAGGTCGGACGCTACCTCGACATGGCCGCGCGCCACCCGCTCCTGACGAAGGAGGACGAGGCGGCGCTCGCGGTCGTGATCGAGCGTGGGCGGGAAGCACGCGAGCGCCTGGATTCCGGCCGCATCCGGTCGGAGGCGAGCCGGCGTGAGCTCGAGAGGGCGGTCCGCGAGGGCGAGCAGGCCCGCGAGCGGTTCGTCCTGTCCAACCTCCGCCTCGTCGTGTCGGTCGCGAAGAAGTACCAGGGGCAGGGCCTCGGTCTCCTCGACCTCGTCCAGGAGGGGAACATCGGCCTGATGCGCGCGGTCGAGCTGTTCGACCACCGCAAGGGCTTCAAGTTCTCGACCTACGCCACCTGGTGGATCCGCCAGGCGATCACCCGCGGCATCGCCGATCGCGGGCGGACGATCCGCGTGCCGGTGCACGTGGGCGACCGCCTGCGGAAGCTCAAGGCCACGGCGCGGCGGCTGCTCCAGGAGACGGGCGAGGAACCCGACGTCGAAACGCTCGCCCGGGCGGTCGAGATGCCGATCGACGAGGTCGCGAAGCTGCTCGACCTCGACCCCGGGGACCCGGTCTCCCTTCAGGCGGTCGTGGGCGAGGACACCGAGCTCGGCGAGCTGATCGCCGACGACGACGAAGGGCCCGAAGCGACCGTCGTCGAGGGCATGACCGCCGAGGCCATCGAGCGGGCGATGAACGACCTGCTCGGCGAGCAAGAGCGACGCGTGCTGGCGCTGCGGTTCGGCCTCGACGGCGCGGGCGCGCGCTCCCTCCGCGAGATCGGCCGGGAGATCGGCATCTCCGCCGAGCGCGCTCGGCAGGTCGAGCAGAAAGCCCTCACCGCGCTGCGGGAGTCCGACGCCCTTCGCACGGACGCCGCCTAGGCGTCAGCGCGGCCGAGCCTCGATCTCGATCCTGACGTCCGGGGTCGCGACCGCGACCGAACCGTAGAGCGGTCACCTGCCCTTGAAGCGGTCGACGAGCGCCGCTGCCTGCTCCTCCGTCGGTCCGTCGACCTCCACCCGCATCCGGACCCGGTTGAAGAGCGTGTGCTGCGGGTGCGGCTGATCGTCGGGGTCGAGCTCGGCGTCGACGCTCACGCGCGCGTCGTGCAGCGGGACCTCCTCCTTCGCCGCGACGAGCTGAAGGATCTCGACGCAGCACGCGGCGATCGCACCGAGGAAGCTCTCGCCCGGAGTCACCGCCTCGTGCGGGAACCCGTTCCACGCCGGCCCGTCGATCACCCAATGGTGGTCCCGCGCCGTGCAGATCATCCGCCCGGGGGTATCGGTCGAGCGCGCACGCGCTGCGTAATGCCGGGTCTCCGCCATCCGGCGGAACGTACCACCGGACGGCCTCAGGCGTCGTAGGAGAGGACGAGGAGGCTGGCGTTCGCGAACGGCAGGAGTGGGATCTCCGCGACGAGCGAGCGACCCGCGACGACGACGCCGCCGGCGTGAGCCGAGATAGCCTCGCCCATATCGAGGTGGTTCGCGCCGTCGAACCGCGCCGCCCAGACCTCGTTCCCATCGCGGTCGTACGCGACCGTCGCCACGTCGTCGATGGAGCTGGGGAGGTCGTGCTGGGAGCCGATGAAACGCCCACCGGCCTGGGACGTCCGACCCGTCACGTAGATCCGGTCGCCGGAGGGCGAGACCGCGATCGCGTTCGACGCGCCGATGCTCCCGGGCAGGCCCCCGTACCGCGCGACCCAGAGTTCCTCCCCCGATCCCGCCGCGTAGGCGATCGTCGTGGAGACCGGACCACCCGGGAAGACACGGCCGCCACCGGTGACGTACACGCGCTCCCCCGACGGATCGAACGCCAGCCCGTTCCCCTGCTGGGCCCGCCCCTTCAGTCGGACCGAGGCGACGGGGAAGGTGGGCGGGATGTCGATCCGCTCCGGAACCTCGCTCGGCCCGCCGTCGCCCTCGTACACCCGGCTCCAACGCGTCGAGCCGTCGGCGGCGTCGAACAGGACGGTGCCGTGTCGCTCACCGCCGGAGCCGATCGTCCTCCCGGTGAGCCCGACCGTCGAGCCATCCGGCGAGATCGCCATCGCGGTCGGCCAGTCCTCCAGGAGGCCGTCGCGGCCGGAGTCCGGGAAGACGTGTCGGGCCGTCCAGACCTCGTCGCCGGTGGCGGCATCGTACGCGATGACCCCGTACTTCCAGTACCCCTCCGTCACGATGCCGCCCACGAACACGCGGGACCCGTCGGGGGAGGTCTCGACCATCCTCCCCCACTCGAAGCTCCCACTCGGCCCATCGTAGATGCGGGTCCACAGGAGCGACCCATCCTCGGCGTCGAACGCATGGGTCAGGACGTTCTTGTCGCTGACAGCCCCCGCGAACGGCGCCGCCTCGTCCGTCCCGGTCACGAACACGACGTCGCGACGCACGACC
>DATLGG010000210.1:0-2745 GCA_035540615.1 Actinomycetota bacterium
TCGTAGTTGCCGGCGCGCAGCGCGCTCAGCCGCTCCTCGGCGCTCACCGGAACGAGCTCGTGGGCCTCCGCGTCGCCGAGGACGGCGGCCGCGATCGCCTTGCAGAACTCGATGTCGAACCCTTCGATCTCACCGCTGTCCGGGTTGAGGAAGCCGAACCCGGGCACGGTCTCGTTCACGCCGCAGCGCAGCGTGCCGCGCTCCTGAACCGTCTGGAGCAGGCGGCGGCCACCCTGGCCCTCGCCCCCTCCTTCTCCTCCCGCGTTCCCGCCGTCCCCACCACGCTGGCAGGCGCCGGTCACGAGGGCGATCGCGGCAAGCACCGCGACCTTGGCGAAGAGATTCCTCCGCATGATCCCCTCCCTTCGACTCGCTGGCCCAGGACGTTCGGGCGCTCCCGGGCCGGTGCTCCCGGAGCATAGTCGATTCGCCGGGATGCCTACCACCTGGGAGGAAGGGCCCGATACGGCCGGGATCGGCCGGTTCAGTGCCGGAAGTGCCGGCGCCCGGAGAGGACCATCGCGATGCCGTGCTCGTCGGCGGCGGCGGTGACCTCCTCGTCCCGGACGGACCCCCCCGGGTGGATCGCGGCACGGACCCCGGCCTCAGCGGCGCGGTCGATCCCATCGCGGAAGGGGAAGAAGGCGTCCGAGGCGAGGACGGCGCCACGGGCCCGCTCCCCCGCCTTCCGGGCGGCGATGTCCACCGCGTCCACCCGGCTCATCTGCCCCGCGCCGACGCCGACGGTCGCGCGGTCCGACACGAGGACGATCGCGTTCGACTTCACCCTCGCCGCGACGCGCCAGGCGAACAGCAGGTCCGCCCACTCCTCCTCGGTCGGCTCCCGCTTGGTCACGACCTGCATCTCCGCCCGCTCCTCCGTCACGGTGTCGCGCGACTGAACCAGAGCGCCTCCGTCGATCGAGCGGACCTCGATCCCGAGCGCCTCGGGGGCCGGCGCGACGACCACGCGCAGGTTCGTGCGCGCCGCGAAGGCCTCGAGGGCCTCCCCCACGTACGCGGGCGCCACGACGACCTCGGTGAACACCTCGGCCATCGCCGCGGCAGCGGCGGCGTCGACCTCGCCGTTGAAGGCGACGACGCCACCGAACGCGGAAACCTCGTCCGAGGCGAACGCCCGCCGGTACGCCTCCGCCAGCGAATCGGCCACGGCGGCCCCGCAGGGGTTGTTGTGCTTCACGATCACCGCCGCCGGCTCGTCGAAGGTCGCGGCGAGGGCGCGCGCCGCCTCGGCGTCGAGCCAGTTGTTGAACGACATCTCCTTGCCCTGGAGGACGTCGGCGCCCCCGAGCGGTCCCGGGCCCGGCAGGGTCCGGTACAGGGCCGCCGGCTGGTGCGGGTTCTCGCCGTACCGCAGCTCCTGGAGCCGCTCGAGGCCCAGGGTCGTGCTCTCGGGGAACCGCTCGCGCGGGGACCAGGTGTCGAACCAGGCCGAGATCGCCGCGTCGTAGGCGGCCACGTGGGCGAAGGCATCCGCGGCGAGGCTCGCGCGGAGCTCCGGCGGCAGCCCGCCCGTCCGGATCGCTTCGAGCACCTCCCCGTACCGGTCGGGCGAGACCACGATCCCGACCGAGCCGTGGTTCTTCGCAGCGGCCCGCACGAGGGTCGGTCCGCCGATGTCGATCTGCTCGATCACCTCCTCCCGCGCCGCTCCGGAGGCCACCGTCTTCGCGAAGGGGTACAGGTTGACGACGACGAGGTCGAACGGCTCGATCCCGTGCTCCTCGATCGCGCGCAGGTGCTCCGGCTTCTCCTTGTCGGCGAGGATCCCCGCGTGGATCGCGGGGTGGAGGGTCTTCACGCGGCCCTCCATCAGCTCCGGGAACCCGGTGACCTCCGCGACGTTCGTCACCGGAACCCCCCCTCCGCGGATCGCTTCGGCCGTGGAACCGGTCGAGACGATCGCGACGCCGGCATCGGCGAGGCCGGCGGCGAGGTCCGCCAGCCCCTCCTTGTCCGAGACCGAGACGAGCGCGCGCGCGACCGGGATCGAGCGCATCAGCGCTCCTCCCCGACGACCACGACCGTCCGTCCCTCCACGCGCAGCCGATCGTCGGCCAGGAGCGCGGCGGCCCGTGGGAACAGCCGGTGCTCGACCTGCTGGATGCGGGCGTGCAGCGACCGCTCGTCGTCCTCGGCGGCGACGGGGACCGCCTCCTGAAGGACGATCGGGCCGTGATCGACCTCCTCGTCCACCAGGTGGACGGTGACGCCCGTGACCTTCACCCCCCAGGCGAGCGCGTCGCGGACGGCGTGCGCCCCTGGGAACGCCGGGAGCAGCGACGGGTGCACGTTCAGCATCCGGCGCTCGAAGGCCCGCACCACCGGAGCCGACAGGATCCGCATGAACCCCGCCAGGCACACGAGGTCCGCACGCTCGCGGAGGACGTCCAGCAGAGCGGCGTCGTAGTCCTCCCGGGAGGCGTGCGCCCCCGGGTCGAGGTGGAGGGCCGGGATCCCGCGCTCCTCCGCCCGCTGCAGGGCTCCGGCCTCGCCGCGATCGGAGACGACGACGGCCACACGCTCCCCGACGGCCGGCTCGTCGAGGAGCGCCTGGAGGTTCGTCCCCGACCCCGAAGCAAGGACCGCGATCCGCGCACCCACGCGGCGAACCTACGGAGGCAGTCCCACGGCTGTCAACGCGGCAGCGGGAGCCCCGCGGGGGCTACTATCCCCGAGCCCCCCGGGAGCGACGATGGAGAACTCGACCACAGCACCCACCAA
>DATLGG010000211.1:0-3120 GCA_035540615.1 Actinomycetota bacterium
ACAGCGCAGGGGTCGTGAAGGCGTCCACGCTGTTCTGGGGACGCAACGCCCCCCTCGTGACCCTGCTGAAGCGGCGTGGGGACCGCGAGATCGGCCGGGGGTGCTGGGCCGCGAAGATCTCGACGGACCCCGTCTTCGGACGCCTCTACGTCGGGGAGATCTTCGTGGCTCACCTCGCGCCCACCGCGCCGCACGCCTTCCGCGTCGACGTGGCTCGGGGGCCGGCGGATCCGTTCGAGGTCCTCGGCCGCCTCGCGGGCTGCGCCGACGACGCGGCCTTCGTCGGCTACCCCTATCCCCTGGCGCGAGCGCATCAGGCGGCGCGCGTCAGCGGTTACGCCGTCGCCGACCTGCGGCGAGGGTTCCGCGACGCCCTCTCGCGCGCCGGCATGTCCGAGGACGACATCGAGGTCCTGTTCCAGGACTTCCACGAGGTGCTGAACCGGAGCTGACATGGACTACAAGGGCAGGATCTTCGGAAAGAGCGTGCTCGAAGCGCGCTTCCGCGCGTTCCACGGAACAGACCTGTTCCTCGGCGAGCTGCTGGCGGCCGAGGACCCCGAGCGCGCCCGGCGCTACCTCTTCCGCGTGATCGACGTCGTCTACGGCAGCGACTCCTCCGATCCGGCCTGGGCCGAGCGGACGGCCGGCGCGTACATGGCGGGCGACGCCGCGGGGAGCCCCTACACCCTTCGGGACCCCGAGCAGCGCCTCCACAAGGTCGCGATGTGTGCGCCGCTCGGCTACATCGACGCCGCGGGATCCTTCCGCAAGCCGAAGTCCCTCCCCTCGCAGTTCACCCGCGTGACGGCGCCGACGGCCGAGGACTTCGACTTCCTGCGCGAGCGGATGGGCGACCTGCGCGTCGGCCTCCTCCGCTCCGGGGAGGACACGATCGACCTCGAGGTCGGGGTCCGCGGCGAGACCCTCACGTCGCACGTCGGCGTCTTCGCGACCACGGGTATGGGCAAGTCGAACCTGATGAAGGTCCTCGCCGGGACGATCCTCGAGTCGCGTGGGCGCTACGCGTGCCTGCTGTTCGACCCGCACGGTGAGTACCTCGAGGGTGGCGGAGGGACGGCCCGCGGCCTGCGGCACCACCCCTGGGCCGTCGACCGCCTCAAGGTCTACGCGACGCGCGCCGCCGGGGCCGCGGCGACAGCGCTCCGGCTGTCGCTCGCGGAGCTCACGCTCGACGACCTCCACACGGCGTACGACTGGAGCCGCGCGCAGGAGGAGGCGATGTACCGCCTCGAGCGTCTGTACCGCGAGGACTGGATCCCGACGATCGCCGACGAGGGGCAGGACCTCCAGGACCTCGCAGAGCAGACCGGCTCGTCGACCTCCACGCTCCAGGTGGTCCAGCGCCGGGCGCGGCGGATCCTCGACCTCCCCTGCATCAGCCGCGACCTCTCCCAGGTGTCGCTGTCGGAGCGCATCGTGGAGGAGCTCTCGAACGGCTACTCGGTGCTCGTGGACTCGAGCGGGCTCTCCGACATGGAGGAGATCCTCGTCGCGTCCGTGATCACGCGGCGGGTCCTCGGCGCCTACGGCAACGCCTACCTCGAGGACCGGGAAGCGTTCGACCGGCTGCCGCCCACCCTGATCGCCCTCGAGGAGGCCCAGCGGGTCCTCTCGAAGGTCAAGCGCTCCGACGCGAACGTGTTCCCGCGCGTCGCGCGCGAGGGCCGGAAGTTCAAGGTCGGCCTCTGCGCGGTGTCGCAGCAGCCGAAGCTGATCGACGACGAGCTGCTCTCGCAGTTCAACACGTTCTTCGTCCTGGGGCTCGCCGACGAGAAGGACCGGACGATCCTGCGCGGCTCGTCGAAGCAGGACATCAAGGACCTCGGGCCGGAGATCCAGACGCTCATGCCCGGCGAGGCGATCGTCACGAACCTCGAGGCTCCGTTCGCTCTCCCGGCTCGGGTGCACCTGTACGAGGACTACCTCAAGGCGGTGAAGGGCCCGGCGCCCCTGCCGGAGAAGCCGAAGGACGCGGGAAGGGGGTTCGTGGAATGAGGAACGTCGGACGGCTCGAAGGCATCCCCGGGTTCAACATCGACAAGGTGGCGGCCGCCGCGGGTGACGACCCCGAGGTCCTGCGGATGGAGAACCTGGACACGGATCTCGATCCCCCCGCGGGCGTCCGCGAGGCGACGAAGGAGGCGGTCGACCGGTCCGAGGCGAACAGCTGGCTGCCGTTCGACGGAAAGCCGGAGATGAAGGAGGCCGTCGCCGGCTACATCGAGCGTCGGAGCGGCCAGCGGTACGACCCGCTGGGCGAGGTCGTCATCACGAGCGGCGAGGGTGAGGCGTGGCTGAACGCGCTCCTCGTCGTCACCGATCCCGGGGACGAGGTGGTCGTCACCGACCCCACCTACGCCGGGATGATCAACCGCGTCCGCCTGGCGGGCGCCGTGCCGAAGCCGGTGCCGCTCCTCCCGAGCCAGGACGGGTGGCGGCTCGACCTCGATGCGCTCGGTGCCGCGGTGGGTCCGAGGACGCGCGCGGTCTTCGTGATGAACCCGTCGCTGCCGACCGGGTGCGTGCTGACGCACGACGAGTGGAAGGCCATCGCGGACCTGTGCCGCCGGCACGACCTCTGGCTGATCTACGCGCAGCTGTGGGAGGGCATCGTCTTCGACGGGCTCCCGATCGTCCACCCGGCGTCGTTGCCCGACATCCGTGACCGCCTGATCGTCGCCGGCTCCACGGTGTGCGAGCACCGCACGATCGGCTGGCGGATCGGCTGGACCGTCGCGCCGGAGGGCCTCCGCTCGGACCTGTCGAAGACGCAGATCTACAACGGGCTGGTTCCCAGCGGGATCCTCCAGGCGGGCGTCAGGGTCGCGCTCGGCGAGCCGGATGAGGATCTGGCACGCGCCGTCGCGGAGTACGAGCGGCGGCGAGACGAGACGCTGCGGCAGCTCGAGGGGTTCCCGGTGGTGCCCGCATCCGGCGGATGGATGGTCCTCATGGAGACCGCCTCGATGGGGATCGACCCGGCCGAGGCCTCGCGCCGGATGCTCGAGCAGAAGGTGGCCGTCACGCAGATGCGGGGCTGGGGCGCCGACGTGGCGGAGCGGTACCTGCGGTTCGTCTACAGCCGCGAGCCGGTCG
>DATLGG010000212.1:0-2186 GCA_035540615.1 Actinomycetota bacterium
TCGGGGCGCAGAGCCTCGTCCGGGACTTCCTGTCGGGGTTCTTCATCCTGCTCGAGAACCAGTTCGGCATCGGCGACGTGATCGACGTGACCGCGACGGGAGCGACCGTCACCGGGAAGGTCGAGCAGATCAGCCTGCTCACGACGTCGCTCCGCTCCTACGACGGGACGCTGCACATCGTGCCGAACGGCAGCATCCAGCTGGTCGGCAACCGCTACAAGGGCTGGGCGCGGGCGATCGTCGACATCGGCGTCGCCTACGGCGAGGACCTCGAGCGGGTGAAGGGGGTCCTCGAGGGGCTCTTCGAGGAGCTCCGGGCCGACCGCGAGCTCGCGCCCGGCTTCCTCTCCGGCCCCGATGTGCTCGGGGTCGAGCGGATGACCGACTACGAGATCGTGCTCCGGATCGTCGCGGAGGTCCGCCCGTCCCGGCGGTTCGACATCGAGCGCCAGCTCCGCCGTCGCATCAAGGAGCGGTTCGACCGGGAAGGCGTCGAGATCCCCTTCCCGCACCAGGTCATGATCTCGCGCCAAGAGGAGCCCGCGAAGGGCCAGCCCGGGCGTCCGGATCGGGCCGGATAGCCCGGAAGATCCCCGCGAAGTTCGCCTGCGTACAGAGGGATGGGCCCTGCCGCGTCGAACACCGCGGTAGGAGATCGGCAACACCGGCGAAAGGCCTCAGGCCCACGCGAACGGTGCCGATACGGAAGGTAAGGAGGGTGAGATGAACGGAGTCGCGAAGCAGTTCTGGAGCGAGGTCATGGACATCCGCTCTCCCCTGCCGGACGACGGCCGCGGCCGGAAGGTCGCCCGCAAGGGCCGGAAGATCCAGCGCCGGACCGTCTCCACCGCCCGCCGCACCGGTCGGCCCGCCGCCTGACCCGGACCCGTCTGCTACCATCCCTCAGGTCATGGCAGCCGTGTGCGAGATCTGCGGGCGCAAGCCGGGGTTCGGGATGCAGGTGAGTCACTCCCACCGCCGGTCCAACCGCCGCTGGTCACCGAACGTCCAGAAGATCCGGGTCCTGATCAACGGAGCCCCGAAGCGCGCGCACGTCTGCACGAAGTGCATCAAGGCCGGCAAGGTCACCCGCGCGATCTGAGGCGGGCGGGCCCTAGAGCTCCCGCCGGGTCCACGAGCAGGTCTCAGCGAGGCACGCGCGCACCCACAGATCGTGGTTCGGCTCCGGCTCGGCCAGCGTCGCCGTGAACCTGCCTGAATCGAGCGAGGCAGGCGAGAAGCCGACCTCCTCATACGGGGCCCCCTGCGGAGCCGTGCCGACCGCGACCGAAGGCGCGGCGAGGGTCGCCGCCGGAAGCGTCACCTCGTCGAGCGGGAGGAACGGGTCACCCCCGGACTCGGCGAGCGCCGTATGCGCGCGGAGCGAGAGCGGCGTCCCGGGCTCGAGGCCCAGCCGATCGAGTGGAAGCGCGACGCGCACCGAGTCGCCGGTGTTACCGTAGCTCCCGCGCAGACCCCCGACGCGGACGCAGTCGGGTTCGCACCGATACAGATGGAAGGTCGGACCGAGCGGCACGTCGTTCTCCGTGCTCCGCAGGACCCGCGCTTCGAACCGCACCGGCCCCGCTGCGATCTCGAACCCGTAGCGGACCGCGGGGAGGCCGGCCCACCCGGTCGCGCTGCCTCCGGCCGCCGGGGCCGCGGCGGGACGCGCGCCGGGGATGGCGCTCACATCGATGCGCAGCAGCAGATCCTCCGCCTCGGGGCGCAGGACGGCGGATGCCGCCGTGATCTCGCCTCCGACCCGCGGCGCCGCGCCCGCCCCGTCGTCAGCGGGGTCCGCCGCGCTCGCGAGGACGGCGCCGGAGAAGGACGCCCAGCCGCCGACACGCACCTGACCGTCGACGGACCCGAGGGAGATCGCACCGACGCCCAGGTCCGGACCGCGGTCGCGGGCGACGACCTCGCGGTCCCCCTCCTGCGTCTCCGGCAGGAGGTTCCACGCGTCGGTCGCGAAGATCACCTCACGACCTCCGCGGGCGAACGCGGGCCGACCCGACGCGGACCAGTGGTTGCCCTCTTCGCCGCTCTCGGAGACGGAGACGCGGTCGACGCCGCCCGTGACGCGGTCGTGGACGAAGGTGTCCATCGTCTCGTTGGTGTCCCCGGGGACGAGGTTCGACGCCATGCTGTGGAAGGCGACGTACCGGCCGTTGCCGGAGATC
>DATLGG010000213.1:0-2614 GCA_035540615.1 Actinomycetota bacterium
GGAGCCATCCGCCGCTCTCCGCCGCCGCGATCGACGTCCCCGTCGCGGCGAGCACCACGTAGAACGCAACGGCCCCCCCGATCACCATCCCCGGGATCAGCAGGAACCGGCCGGTGCGCCGGAGGAGCACGAGGAGGATCACCGCGAACGCGAGGCCCGGCCCCCACCGAGCCGCGGCGGCCGAGGTGCCGAGCTCACCGAGCGTCGCGAGCGAGACGTCGATGCCGGTCAGCACGCCGACCGCACCCTTCGCGATCAACCAACCCGTCCCGGCGAGGAACCCGCCGATGACGGGGTACGGCACGAACCGGATCAGGTCGCCGAGACGGAACGTCCCGAGCACGAGGAAGAAGAGCCCGGCCGCCGTCGTGGTCACGCCCACCGCCAAGATGACCGTCAGGAAGGTCTCCGGCGCCTCCGGCGGGAGGCGGCTCGCGATCGCCGCCGCCCCGATCGCCATGACCGCGGCCGTGCTGTCCTGGACGCTGCCGATCGCGCCGGGCAGGCTGCTCGTCACCGCGAGGATCCCCATCACCGCGACGGCCGCGAAGAGGCTCGCGCCGATCCCGGCCGGCAGGTGGACCGCGAGCGGACCGGAGAAGATGAACGCGGCGAACGAGGTCGCCACGACCACCTCGAGGATCCCGAGCACGAGCCCCTGGGTGAGGGACGGGAGCAGGATGCTCGGCCGGAGCTCGTCGCGGAAGCGGGCGGGCGGGTCGCTCGTCACGGACGTCATCCTGGCACGGCGCGCGCGGCGGAGGGAACCTCGGCTACGCCTGGTACGAGAGGACCATCGCGTCGTCGTGCGTGGCCAGCGGGCCGCGGGTCGCGCCGCCGACGTAGACGTGCGTCCCGTCGGGGCTCAACGCGATCCCTGAGGGATACAGCAGGGTGTCGAGCAGCCCGTGCGGGGGTGCGGCCTGCTCGTAGAGCCCGCTCCAGCGCTCCGCCCCCGTCGCGGCGAGGTAGGAGACCGTTCGGTGCATCGTGCCGCGGCGGGTGTAGGTCGGGCCAGTGGTGTAGACGCGGCGTCCGTCGGGGCTGATCGCGACGCCCTGCCCGACGCCGTCGGGAAGGTGTGCGCGCCAACGCGGCTCCCCCGTCGACGCATCGTAGAGCGTCGTCGTCGGGCCCTTCGCGTCGCCGCGTCGCGTGTACCCGGTCGCAGCGACGAGCCTGCCGTCCCGGCTGATCGTGACATCGAAGGCGGTGCCGCCCAGGAGGCCCGGGTCGTCGTGGCGGTCGACCCAGGACCGCTCCCCCGTCACCGCGTCGTAGGCGACGACGACGGGGGAGAAAGGGGTGGTGGTGCGGCTCTCGCCCGCGACGACGACGCGCCGCGCATCGGCCGCCATGGCGAACGCCTCATCGAGGTTGCCGCCCCCGTCGTAGCGCGCCGCCCAGAGGATCTCGCCCTCCCGCTCCTCACGCGTGTCGAAGGCAACGGTCGCGATATCCGCCTCAGCGTCCGAGCCACTGCGGCCGGTGAGGACGACGGCGTCGCCGGCGAGCGCGAGGGCAGAAGCACGATCGCCGCCACGCGCGCGGTCCCACGTGGCGTGCCACAGCTCGTCGCCCGAGCGGGCATCGTAGGCGAGCAGGAGGTAGTCGAGACCGGTCTGCGCCGAGAACGTCTGGCCGCCGACGAACAGGACCGAGCCGTCGCGGCTCAGCGCGAGACCCTGAGCGCTGTCGAGGCCGCGCCCGGTCCCGTCGCGGAGGGCCGTCCAGCGTGTCGCGCCGGTCTCCGCGTCGTGCGCCGCCACCAGGACGTCGCACGTCGACCCGTCGTCGATCGCGCCGCAGGCACCACCGGCGATGTAGACCGATCCCCCGTCGGGGGAGACCGCCAGCGCATACGCGGTGTCGTACGCGTCCCCATCACGGCCGTCGGTAACGGCCCAGCGACGCTCGCCCCCGGCGGCGTCGGAGGCGACGAGGAGCGACCGGTACCCTCCCGGCGTGACGGTGGTCCCGGCGGCGTAGACGGCGGTGCCGTCCGGAGCCGTGGTCACCGCGGTCGTGATGTCGAAGTCCCCGCCGTCTTCGGTCGAAACCCAGGCCGGGCATCGCCCGTCGACACCGAGCGGCAGGCAGGCCGTCTGAGACGCCGCCGGGACAGCCGTGGGCGCCATGCCGGCGACCGCCAGCACCGCGGTGATGAGGATCCTGAGGGGCACCATGCCGAGTTGATTCGCCGTCCGGCGCTTGCTCCCCTTTGTGCAGGTGCACGAAGGTAGGCGCGGAGGAGGGGGGCCGGATCGTCCGGCCCCCCTCCTGTGCTGCCGCGCGAGCTACAGGTTCCAGTTCACGATCTTGCTGCGAACGCTGGACTTGATCCCGGTGAGGAGACTGCTGCTCAGTCCCTCCGTGTTGAACTTCGAGATGCTCGTCTGCGCCGCGCCGTTCGAGTTGCTCATCTCGGTGAAGAAGAGCAGGTAGCGCGTGCTCCCGGCCGGGACCGTGACGCGCATCCGGATCGTCACGCACTGGCTCCCCCCAGAGGGGTTGTTCACGACCTCCGCCGTCTTCACCGCGGCGTTCTTCCCCCAGAAGACGTGTCCGAGGGCCGGGTCAGAGACGGGACCCGCGTTGTCACTCGTGATCGCCC
>DATLGG010000214.1:0-3540 GCA_035540615.1 Actinomycetota bacterium
TCTTCGTGGCGGGCGCGACCGGCGCGATCGGGCAGCGACTCGTTCCCCGTCTGATCGCCAGAGGGCACGAGGTCGTCGGGATGACCAGGTCGACCACGAAAGCCCAGCGGCTGGCGGGGCAGGGGGTCGAGCCGGTCGTCGCCGACGCCCTCGACCGGGAAGCGGTCATGGCGGCGCTTCAGCGGAGCGCTCCCGAGGTGGTCGTCCACCAGCTGACGGCGCTTTCGACGCTGTCCAACATCCGGCGGTTCGTGAAGGAGTTCGAGGCGACGAACCGACTGCGGACCCACGGGACCGACCACCTGCTGGACGCCGCCACCGCGGCGGGCGCCCGGCGGTTCGTGGCCCAGAGCTACGCGGGGTGGCCGTACGCGCGCGATGGCGGGCCGGTGAAGACGGAGGATGACCCACTCGACGCGGATCCACCGAAGGCGTTCCGTGCCGCGTTCGGTGCGATCCGGCACCTCGAACGACGCGTGACGCAGGCACGGGAGATCGAAGGCCTCGTGCTGCGCTACGGCGTCTTCTACGGACCCGGCACGGGGATCGCCCCGGGCGGCGCGCAGCTGGAGGAGGTGCGACGGCGGCGGTTCCCGGTGGTGGGGGCGGGAGGTGGTGTGTGGTCCTTCATCCACATCGACGACGCCGCGGAGGCGACGGTCGCGGCGATCGAGGGGGGAGCACCGGGCGTGTACAACATCGTGGACGACGACCCCGCGCCGGTCTCGGAGTGGCTGCCGACGCTGGCCGCGGAAGCCGGCGCTCCTCCCCCACGGCGCGCCCCGGCGTGGCTCGCACGCGTGCTCGCCGGCGAGCACGGGGTCGTCATCATGACGGAGGCGAGGGGCGCCTCGAACGCGAAGGCGAAGCGGGACCTCGGCTGGCGCCCGAAGCACCCCAGCTGGCGACAAGGCTTCGCCGACATGCTGAGGTCCCCGCACCCAGAGGACGAGAACTCCGCGGTCTCACCCTCGACGTAGCCGGGCGGTCTCCCGGACGGGTGCCGTTCGGCTCACGCTCAGCGGCCCTTCCGGAGCACGAAGTCCGCGATCGCGGTCGCGCCCTCCTTCACCGAGACCTGCTTCGTGGCGCTGTCGAAGCCGCTCGCCGAAGCCACGCACGTGCGGCTTCCCGGGGGCACGTTCGCGATCGAGTAGCGCCCGTCACCGCCGGTCGTCGCGCGGAGCCCATCGCCGCAGTCGACCGATGCGCCGGCGATCGGCGAGCCGGCCTTCTGCTGGGTCACCGACCCGGCGATCGAGCCGAAGACCGGTCCGTCCGACAGGTACCGGGCGAGCGACAGGCCAGGCGGGTTGCCGGACCCGCCGCCGGCGACGATCTTCCCGTCGGGCTGGACGAGCAGGGTGCGGTGGCTCATCCCGATCCACGGTCCGTACCCCCCCGTGCCGAAGCTCGGGTCCAGGGCGCCGTCCCACGTGAATCCGACGGCGCGCCGCTGATCGACGATGACGATCCGTTCCGGGTGAGCCGCCACATCGAGGGACCAGGTCTCGATCCCGCTGGGCAACGCGTGATCCCGCACCGTCCGACCGTCGTGGCTGATCGTGCTGAAGGACGCGCGGTCCCCGCTGACCGCCACGATCTCCCGCCCCAGCGCGATGTCCTGTGCGGACGCGAGGGCCTGGCCGGCCACGCCGAACGACAGGTCGGGCGTCCCGTCTGGGAGCAGACGGTACAACCGTCCCGCGGCCACGAGGATCTTGCCGTCCGGCTGGAGGAGGACCTCGCCCACGACCCCGCGCCCGGGCAACGTCGTACGCCCGTCCACGCCGAACGTCGTGTCGCGGCCGCCGTCCGGGAGCAGACGCGTCAGGGTGCCCTGTCCGGGCCCGGTCGCGACGCTGCCGAAGCAATCACCCATCGGGATACAGACGTTGGGGACGATGACCTGCGGTCCGGGGTGGGTCGCGGCCACGATGATCCGCCCGTCGGGCTGCGTCACGAGATCCATCTCGGTGCTGCCGGCGAGCGGCAGGTCGTCGGTCAGGACGCCGTTCTCCCCGAAGCTCCTGTCCGGGCTCCCGTTCGGGAGGAACCGGGCGATCAGCAACCGTCCGAGGTTCCCTCGTCCCAGGACGAGCACCTTCTCGACCCCGTCGTCCCGCTGGACCGCGACCTGAGGTAGGTACCAGATCCGGAACTGGTAGAGCTCGTCGTTCTCCGCGAACGGCAGCCGCACCGTCCCGCCGGAGCCGAAGCTCGAGTCGAGGGTCCCTTGCGGCGTGAAGCGGACCAGGAGTCTGCCGCCAAGCGCAAGGAGCTTGCCGTCGGACTGCTGGGCCACGTCGTCGGCCGAGCCGAAGTCGACGGGCGAGGTGATCCCGCCGTTCCCGAACGATGTGTCGAGCTGTCCCGCCGCGGCGGCGGCGGGCGATCCCCCCACGGAGGTGATGAGGGCGGCCGTCAGCAGGACGGGGGCGAACCGGGCGGGCAAGCGGAACATCGAGGCTCTCCTTCGGTCGGTTTCCTTATCCGTACGGTGTGACATCCGCCGCCACGATGTGTCGCCTCTCCCGTCCCGAGCTCGGTCCGACCCTCCAGGTCCCCATCGGCCCGGGTTATCTGCTCCGGGTGTAGGCATTCTGGCGCTTCCTCGCGTTGATACTTCGATGTACGAACCTCTGAGAGCGGTGACGGAGAGCGAGGGAGCGTCGACGACGTATCACCTGGGCTCGTTCGAGGAGTTCTTCGGCAGCGAGCGGGACGAGCTCTTCGCCACGCTCTGCCTCGTCACCCGGGACCGCCACGAGGCGGAGGAGCTGACGCAGGAGGCCTTCGTGCGCGTGCTCGAACGGTGGGAGCGCGTGAGCGGGTTGGAGAACCCCCGCGGGTACCTCTACCGAACCGCGATGAACGTGTTCCGGAGCCGCTACCGCCGGACGCTGGTCGCCGCGAAGCGGGCGCTGCGCATCACCCCTCCCGACGACGGGATCGTCGAGGTCGAAGAGCGCGACACCGCGATGCGGGCGCTCGCCCCACTCTCGCCCCGCCAGCGGGCGGCCGTCGTCCTGACCGATCTGCTCGGCTTCCCATCGGACGAGGCCGCACGGATGCTCGGGATCCGGGCCTCGACGCTGCGGATGCACGCTTCTCGGGCGCACGCCGCCCTGAGGAAGGGGATGTCCCATGAGTGAGTACCGTGCCCTGCTCGAACAGGCCCGCCGGCAGTTCCCGCCCCCCGACATCACCGTCGAGACGATCGCCGACCGCGGTCGCCGCCGGCAGCGGAACCGACGGGCGGGAGCGATCGTCATGGCACTCACCCTGTTGGCGGGGGCGCTCGCCGGGCTCAAGGCCCTCGGTGACATCCGGCCCGGGCCTCGCCCCGCCGACCTGCCCAGCGCCCCAGAGTCCTGGAGCCGGGTCTGGATCGAGCAGACCCCGGCCGGCGAAGACGGGTTCGCGCGCCCACAGGAGGTCTTCGTCGCCGGCTCGCGTCTCGTGGCGTGGGGGATCAGGACGCCTGCGGTGATCCGGCCGGGCGAGCCGGCCTCCGACCCCGCCGCGTGGGAGTCCACC
>DATLGG010000215.1:0-9287 GCA_035540615.1 Actinomycetota bacterium
GGCCCCGGCCGCGATCGCCAGCACGGCGAGTGAGAGCGGAAGGATCTTCTTGCGCATCCACAGCCCCTTTCGGAGTTAGGTATGCCTAACCCAGTTGGTTAGGCCGTGCGAATACTAGTGATGCGGTCGGATTCGCGTCAACCCGGACGGATCTGGTCGAGCGTGCAGGCCTCGGGCGGCTTGTCGTCGCGCCAGCGGAGCAGGCGCGTGCCGTGACGGAACCGCTGGCCCGTCACGTGGTCGTAGGCGACCTCAGCGACGAGCTTCGGCTCGAGCGGGACCCACGCCCGCTCCTCCTGTCGCCAGCGGCTCGGCCCGCCGGGCCCCGCTCCCGGGCCGAACGCGTCGCCTCCCTCGAGCGGCCGGAGGATCTCGAGCATCTCGCGCCGCTGCTTCGCCGGGAACGCCCCCGAGAACCCGACGTGATGCAGGACCCCTGCGTCGTCGTAGAGGCCGAGGAGCAGGGAGCCAACCCCCTCGCCGCTCTTGTGGACGCGGTACCCGCCGATCACGACGTCCGCGGTCTTGGTCCGCTTGACCTTCACCATCGTGCGCTCGCCGGGCCGGTAGGGCTCTTCTTCCCGCTTGGCGATGATGCCGTCGAGCCCGGAGGCTGCCAGGTCCTCCAGCCAGCGCGCGGCCTCGACGGCGTCCGAGCCCTGGGGCGTCAGGCAGACAGCCGGGCCCGGGGAGAGGACCGCGTCGAAGTCCGACGGCAGGTCGGCGAGCGCCTTCGCCAGCCGTTCCCACCGCTCGCGGAGGGGGCGCTCGCGGAGGTCGCGGCCGGCCGCCGCGAGGAGGTCGAAGGCCACGAAGGTGGCCGGCGTCTCCCGTGACAGCAGCTCGATGCGGGAGGCCGCCGGATGGATCCGCTGCGAGAGGACGTCGAACTCGAGGACCCCGTTCACCGGCGTGATGATCTCGCCGTCCAGGACGCAGGTCTTCGGCAGGGCGTCGCGCAGAACGGGCAGGAGCTCTGGGAAGTAGCGGTGGAGCGGCTTCTCACCGCGGCTCCCGATGTGGACGTCGGGCCCGTCGCGGAACACGATCGCCCGATAGCCGTCCCACTTCGGCTCGTAGCGCCACCCGGCGCCCTCGGGGATCTCGTCCTGGGATCTCGCGAGCATCGGGGCGAGCGGCGGCCCGAACGGCAGCGTCATGCGACCCATCATCGCCGTTTGTGCGCTGCCGCGTCCGGGTAGGGCCCGCCCATGGACGACAACATGGTGACGAGTGATGAGGACGTGCAGCGCTCCGGCCACCGGCCGGCCGACCTGGTTCCCCCGCCCGACGAGCCCGTTGGCGTCGACGAGCGGACGACCGCAGCCGAGCAGCGCGAGGGGGACACCCTCGGCGAGCGCCTGAACCGCGAGCGGCCCGACCGCGGCGCCGGTGCCGCCACGCTTCCCGCCGAGGACCTCGTGGACGACGATCCGGACCACGAGAAGGATCTCGTCGCCGAGGAGGCGGAGTCCGAAGGCGGCCGCGAGGTGACCCCCGAGGAAGGGGCGATGCGCGTCGTCGACGAGGACGAAGCTCCGGGTCTCACGGACGGCCCCGACCGCTACGTCGAGGAGGAGTAGCGCGGCGGGCGGCCCGCCGCCCCGTGACGGGACTTCCTGTGCACCTGCCCAAAGGGTTCGCGCGCGCACGCCGCGAACAGGGGAAGCGGCAGGGGGGAGAACAGGAGGTTCCACATGCGTTCGCGTCGTTGGCGGCGCGCGGTCGTGGTCGCGCCGCTCCTCGTTACCCTTCTCGCCACCGCGGCATCCGCTTACCCGCGGCCAGGGCGGACCGAGCTGGTCTCGCTCGCACACGACGGCAGCCTCGGCGACCGCGCCTGGGAGACGGCCAGCGAGTGGCCGGCTCTGACACCTGACGCTGGACTGGTCGCCTTCCACAGCTCGGCGACGAACCTCGTTCCCGCGGACACCAACAACCGCTCCGACGTCTTCCTCCGCGATCGGGTCCACGGGACGACGACTCGGATCTCCGTCGCGAGCGACGGCCGCCAGGGCAACCACGACTCCTACTCGCCCCGGATCACGCCCGACGGGCGATACGTCGCCTTCGACAGCTGGGCGTCGACGTTGTGGCCGGGCGACATGGGTTGGTCGGACGTGTTCGTGCACGATCGGCAGACAGGGTTCACCGAACGGATCTCGACCCCGGTCGGTGGCGGGAACGGCAACGAGGGTTCGTGGGGCCCCGCGATCAGCGACGACGGCCGCTGGGTCGCCTTCGACAGTCAGGCGACGAACATGGTGGCCGGAGACATCAACGGCTACTCCGACGTGTTCCTCCACGACCGACAGACCGGCACGACCGAGCTGATCTCCAAGTCGAGCCAGGGGATCCAGGGCGACACGTTCTCGGCCTATCCCGCGATCAGCGCCGACGGCCGCTACGTCGCCTACACGAGCCGTGCGACGAACCTCGTGCTGGGCGACACGAACCGGACCTACGACGTCTTCGTCTACGACCGCGTCGAGGAGGACGTCGAGCGGGTCTCCGTCGCGAGCGATGGCACGGAGGGGAACCGTGGGGGGTTCAACCCGGTGCGGATGAGCGCCGACGGCCGCTACGTCGCCTTCGTGTCGGAGTCGAGCAACCTCGTGTCCCACGACGGGAACGGAACGGTCTGGGACGTGTTCGTCCACGACCGCGAAACCGGCCGCACGCGCCGTGTGAGCGCCTCGAGCGCCGGCGAGCCGGCGAACGGCTTCTCCATGCTCACCGGGTTCAGCCGTGACGGCCGCTACGTGACGTTCTGGAGCGACGCCTCGAACCTCGTCCCCGGGGACACGAACGACGAGCGCGATGTCTTCCTGCACGATCTCCACGCGGGCACCACCGAGATCGTCTCGGTGACGCACAACGGCGCGAAGGCGAACAACATGTCCTGGGGGATCGGCGACGTGACTCCCGGCGGACGCCACGTCGGGTTCATGAGCGTCGCCTCGAACATCGTGCCCGGGGACACGAACGGCGGCTCCGACGTCTTCGTCCGGGACCGGGGCCCCGCGCTCGGTGTGCTGGTGATGGATGTCGTCGACGACGAGGCCGGGAGGCCGCTCGTCGAGGGCTCGGCGACGTTCTCGGGGCGGCCGATCGCCTCGGCCGCGGACCCTGCCGCCGACGCCGGTCACGGGATCGCGCTCGGCGCGGACCTGACGAGGGCGGATCTGACGTATCGGCCGGAGACGGGGGATCTGCTGGTCCGCCTCCGTCTCGATCGGCTCCCGACGGTTTCCCCGTGCGTGGACAGCGGCCTCTGCCCGGCGGTGGGTCCGCCGGGGGTCGTGTACGGGCTCGAGCTGACGGTGGACGGGGTCCCGCACGAGATCCGGGCGATGCGGATCGCCGCGACCGGCGCTGCGGCCGAGACCCCGCTCATCGCGCTCTACCGCTGCCCGGGCGAATGCTCCAGGGTCGCGACGCTGAAGGGCGGCATCGGGACGACGGAGACCGAGGTCTCCGCTGCGGTCCCGCTCGCCACCCTCGGCGCGGACGAGGGCGATGAGCTGACGGGGGTGCGGGCCTTCACGTCCCTCGGCGAGGTGGCGACGGGCTCGCTGCAGGAGTTCGACAGCGTATCCGTCGGATCCGCCGAGATCCCGCGGCGGTCGGTCTCGGTCGCGTTCGCACCGGAAGGTCTCCCCGGGGCGGAGGTGTCCTTCGGGGACGAGGCGTCGCTGGACGGCGCCCGCTTCTCCGGTCGTCCGTCCGGCGCCGGCGAGCGAGCCTGGGCGCGCGTCTGCCTCGGCGCGGAGTGCGCGTTCGGGTCGACACTGCGGCCGTAGCCTTCCCGCTGGTGTCCGTGGCGCCGCTCCTGCTAGGCTATGCGCGAGGGTTCGGCGTTATGAGCAGTTCCCTCACCGGCGTTCGCGCCGGGCGGCCGACGGACGAGCAACAAGCGTCCGATCCGGCCAAGAAAGGAGGGGAGTGCGTATGGCGACCGGTACCGTGAAGTGGTTCAACCCCGACAAGGGGTTCGGCTTCATCTCCCAGGAGGACGGCCCCGACGTGTTCGTGCACTACAGCGCGATCGAGGGGTCCGGCTACCGCAACCTGGAGGAGAACCAGCAGGTCGAGTTCGACATCACTCAGGGCGAGAAGGGCCCGCAGGCGTCGAACGTCCGGCCAGTCTGAGGTCGAGGTACTGAGGGAGCCCGCCGCGTGATCGCGGCGGGCTTCCGCCTTCCCGGGGTCAGCTCCTCGGCGGCAGGAGACGCGCGGCCCACACCCCGGGCATCTCGCCACCGGTCCCGTTCAGCAGGAGGCGATCGGGGGTGCCGAACGCGAAGCTGCGGCCGCCGAGGCGGATGCCGAATACCCGGGTGGCCGAGGGGATGTCGATGGACTCGTTGTTCGGGTTCGTGTAGCGCCGCAGCCGCACCTGCCGGTCCGCGCGGATCTCCCGCGAGGCGAGCCGTGCGGCGTCGAGGACCATCACGCCCTCCCGTGTGGCGAGGGTCGCACCGGCCCCGGGGACGAGCCCCGCCGCGACCGGCGCCGGGAGCTGTGGATCGGCGACCGATCCGGCGGTGCCGCTCGGCGTGAGGATCGTCGCGTCGAAGGTTCGGTTCACTCCCGACCAGCGAGCGATGGCCGCGACGCGGTCCGCTCCGAGGGGGACGAGGTGCCGCTCGTTCCCGAGGTCGAGCGTCCAGGACTCGGTTCCGTCCGCGAGGCGCCGCGCGGACACGTGACGGTTGCCGAAGGCGAACAGCACCTGGTCGCCGAGGGGGACGATCGCGGCCGCGACCTCGCCGCGCGAGGACGTCGCGGTCCACAGCGGGGTCCCGCCGACCCCGTTCAGCAGCGCGAGGCGCGGTGTGGCCTGCTCGCGTGAGTCGAGCGGCCGGATGAACGCCGCGACGTCGTCCCCGATCACCGCGATGCTGTTGACGGCGCCGGCCCACGTGAGCGGCTGTTGCCCGGGTGGGAGCAGCGGCGAGAGCGACCGCCACAGGAGCTGGCCGGTGCGCCCGTTGACGGCGACCACGGTGGGGCGGAGGTTCTGGGCTCCACCGATCACGACGTCGTCGACGCCGTCCCCGTCGAGGTCGCCGAAGGCCTGCTGATGGATCGAGAAGTTGTTCGTCGCACCGACGCCGGTCGTGAAGCTCCAGCGTTCGCCGCCGTTCGACGCATCGAGCGCGTGGACGCGCGTGTCGGCACCGAGGGCTGCGACAAGGACGGTGTCGTCCTGGACCCGCACGCCGCCGACGAGGCCGCCGACCCGCGTCGCCCACGCCGTCGATCCGTCGGCGTGGAGCATCTGGACGACCCCTTCAGAGCCACCGCCGACCGACTCCGGCCTGCCGTCGCCATCCACGTCGCCCGCGTCGGCGGCCATCCAGATCGCCGGATAGGCCTGTCGGAACAGGACCGCCCCGTTGGCCAGGCCGAGCCCGACGATCTTCTGCTCGTTCGCGCCGTAGACGATCTCCCGCGTGCCGTCGGCGTCGAGGTCGGCATGCGCGATCCCAGCGATCCGATCGTCCTGCGTCTCCGACGGCCGGACGTGGACCCAGATCGGTGCGCCGCTGGTTCCGGAGAGCAGCCCGACCTGCTCGTCGGGATAGGTCGTGATCCACGCGTCGGTCCCGTAGGCGACGTCGATGCCACCCGCGGCGCGCGGGACCGCCGCGAGGGTCGAGACCTCGCGGTTCACCTTCGAGGCCCAGCGCGGCCGTCCATCCTCGATGCCGACGGCGTGGACCATCCCGAGGCTCGGGTCGAGTCCGAACAGGACCGTCCCCTCCTGGAACGGCGTGGCCGCCGTCACGACGTCGAGCCCACCGTCCGCGTCGACGTCGCCGATCAGCAGGTTCGCCGGCTTCACGTGGCCGTGCAGCGGATGGGTCCAGAGCGGGGAACCCCCGCCGCCAGGCCAGGCGGCCAGCTCGGCGCGCCACGTCACGACCGCGGGGTGCCACTGGAGGCCGACGACCCGCCCGGACGCGACCTTCAGGCCGAAGATCGCGCCGGTCGGCTGCGTCCAGCGGATCGTCCCGGTCGCGCCGTCGAGCGCGTGGATCGAGCCGCTCTCGTTCTGGCCCATCCGCGTGCCGAAGACGACCTCGCTGCCGCTGACGCCGTCGAGGTCGCCGGCGGCCATGCTCTCGGCGAACACCCAGTAGGCGTTCAGGGTGCCCGGAAGGGTCGTCGTCCAGCCGGTCGCCAGGTCGGGGCCGAAGAACGCACGGATGCGCATCGTCCCGTCGACCGAGGGCGTCACGAGGTCGAGGTTGCCGTCGGCGTTCAGGTCGGTCGCGACGATCGAGCCAACCGGCGAATGCACGGGCTCCCGCCAGTGGATCCCACCGGTGGCGCCGTCGACGAGCAGGACCTCGCCGCTACGACCCGGGAAGGCCACCTGCGCGGCCACGTCGACGACCCCGTCGCCGGTCATGTCCGGCACGATCGCCGGTCGCGTCATGGCGGCGGTCGTGACCTCCCACAGGATCGAGCCGTCGAGCTTGACCGCTCGGAGCGTGGTCGCTGAAGCGAGCACGGCCTCCTCGCCAGGGACGTCGTCGAGATCCGCCGTCCCGAGGAGCGCCGTCCCCCTCGGTTGCGGCTGGGCGAACAGGAGCTCCGGCTCCGCCGGCGCCTCCTGCGCGGACGCGGGCGCACCGAGGAGGATCAGGGCCAGCGGAACGGTGAGCGCGGCTCGACCGCGAGTGCTCACGCCTCGGCCTTCGTGGTGCGACAGGTCCCGGCGAGGCAGGCGCGGACCCACACGTCTCGCGCTCCCGACGCGGCTGGGAACGACGTCCAGAACCGTCCCTCGCCCGTCGGGGCCGGCGCGAAGACGACATCCTCGACGGGGGTTCCCGGCGGTGCGATGCCGGCGCTGACGGTCGCGGCTCCGATCGTCCCTCCGCCGAGCGAGATCGTGTCCGCGGTGCGCGCCGAGCCGGGGAGGGTCTGATGCGAGGCGACCGAGCTGCTGGAGACCGCCGCCGGCGGGGTGAGGCCGATCGTGGCGAGCGGCACAGAAACCACGAACCCGTCCATCGTCCCGCCGAACGAGCCCGGAACGGGACCGATCGGGGTGCAGGGACCGACGCATCGGGAGAGCGTGAAGCTCGGGGTCAGCGGATCGGTCTCGGGCATGGGTACGACGGTCACGCGGTAGGTCACGGATGCCACCGTGAAGCTCGCGCTGTACGAGATCGTCGCGAGCCCCTTCGGGCCGACGCCTGCCGGCGAGGTCTCCGGAAGCGCGCCGAGCTGGACGCGGAACTGGAGGTCTCCCTCCTCCGGGCGCTGGACGAGGCTCGCAGCGGCGAGGTCGGCGTAGCCCGCGGGGACCGCGTCACCGGTGAAGTCCGTCCCCTGCGCGACGATGCGGCCAGCGAACCGCGCCCATCCCTCCACGTCGATCCGCTCCGAGCCCCGCCTGGCAACGACCTCGCCCGTTCCCAGCTCCGGGCCTCGGTCGTGGGTGAAGATGTCGAGCACGCCGTTCGTGTCGTCGGGCACGAGGTCGGAGGCGTAGCTGATGAACGCGGCGATCCGCCCGTCGCCGCTGATGGATGGCTGATGGGAGATGTGGTCTCCGGTCGTGCCGCCCGGGGTCCGGGAGAGGAGCTCCGTCGTGCCGCTCAGCCGGTCGTGGACGAAGACATCGGCGACGCCGTTCTGATCCGGCTCCACCGAGAGGTTCGAGGCGCCGCTGACGAAGACCACGTACCGACCGTCGGCGCTGATCGACCCCGACGCCGCGACGTGGTTCCCCTCTTGACCGTGCGTGCCGACGGAGACGCGCTCGAGCCGCTCCGTGACCCGGTCGTAGACGTAGATGTCGGCGAAGCGGTTGGAGTCGTTCGAGATGAGCGTCGAGGCGAGGCTCTGGAAGGCCACGTACCGGCCGTCGTCGCTGAGCGATGGGTAGATCGAGTGGCTCTCACCCTGGAGCCCGAGGGCGGAATCGGAGATGCGCTCGGTCGTCCCCGCCGCGCGGTCGCGGATGAAGACATCCTCGTAGATACCGTTGACGTCCGGCGGGTCGGCCAGAGGGTACCGCGCGGAGAAGGCCACGATGTTCCCGTCCCCGCTGATGTCGGCTCCGGACGCCGGGAGGATCGACTGCGTCCCGTGGGTGCTGACGCTCACCAGCTCGGTCTTCCCGGTCTGCAGGTCGTGGACGAAGACGTCGATGTAGGGGCTCACATCATTGGGGTCCAGCTCCTCGGACTCGCTGTAGAACACGACGTGCCGGCCGTCCGCACTGACCTCTGGCCGGCGGGACCACGCAGCGACCTGCGCCCCGTCGGACGTCACGGACACCCGCTTCACGACCCCCGTTCCGCGGTCGTACACGAAGACGTCTGTCACGGCGTTCGTGTCCCCGGGGACGAGGTCGTCCGCCTCCGACTCGAAGGCGACGATGCGCCCGTCGGCCGAGATGGACGGCCAGCGCGAGTGGTTCTCCCCCGCGATCCCGCCGGGGGTGACCGAGACGAGCTCGAGCTCGTTCGTCCGGAGGTCCTTCACGTAGACGTCGGCGTGGCCGCTCCGGTCCTCCGGCAGGAGCTCCCCGTAGCTCGTGAAGGTCAGGGATCCCCCGTCGGCTGACACGACGGCGTGGTACGACTCTCCGGTCGACTGGGAACCGTCGGCCGCGAGGCTGATGCGGGTCACCCGGCCGGGCCGCGGGTACGCGGAGGCCGGAAGGGCGGTGAGGACGACGCCGGCCGCGAGGGCGAGCGCCACGGAACGTGCGCGGATGGTTGTCATGCTCCGATGATTCGCGCCCGGGCACCCTGCTTCCTTTGTGCAGGTGACCAAAGCCTCCGGAACGGCTAGCCGCTGAACGTGATCGGGCGCGCGTCGCTCGCCGGTCGCCGGGCGGGGTCCCCGTGGTAGCGTGCGGCGATCCGGAGCGTCAGCCATGACGGGTCCCCGCTCCAGTAGTCGCGGAACTCGTCGGCGTCCAGGTGCGCCGTGGCCCAGCCGTCCGCGTCGGTGACCCCGTGGGCGCGGAAGTGGTGCGGGAACCACGCGTCGCCGAGCGGGCTCTCGGACCGCCATTCCAGGTCGAAGGTGACCTCCCGGTTCGCGACGGGAGCGCCGCCGTCGAGGAGCCTCGCGCGCACCGGGATCCAGCCGCCGTTCGTCTCCGTCAGGGTGTCCTGGGCCAGCGCGAGCGTCACGTCCCGCCTCACCGGCTGCAGCGGCGCGATGCCGTAGCCGGGGAACGTCCGAGAGGCGTCGACCCAGCCGGGTCCCTCTCCCCGGACGCCGCCGCGCGCGCCGAGCTCCGGCGTCGC
>DATLGG010000216.1:0-6311 GCA_035540615.1 Actinomycetota bacterium
GCGTGCCCCTGGAGGCGACGATGGTGACCGTCACCTCGCGCGGGCTCGGCCCCCCGTACCGCCGCTTCGCCCATCGAGTCCGCAAGCGGCTCGCGCGACCCGGGGTGCGCGCCTCGCTCGATCCGTTCCTGTACGGGACGACCATGGCGACCCTGACGCCCGAGCGCGTCCGCCGGGAGCTCGACATCTGGCAGTCCTTCGAGCAGGCGTTCGTCGTCGGGCACGCGAGCGGGATCCATTGGATCGCCGACCAGATCCGCCGGCAAGGCATCCAGCTCCGCAGGCCACCGGTCGCCATCGCGACGAACGCCGACATGCTCGACCCGCACGCCCATGCGGCGATCGAGGCGACGTTCGGCGTGCGCGTCCACACGCGCTACGGGAGCCGCGAGATGAACCGCATCGCAACGAGCCTGCCCGGCACGATCGACCGGTACGCGTTCAACCCGTTCCTCGTGTATGCGGAGGTGGTCGACGACGCGGGCCGGCCGGTTCCGCCGGGCGTGCCTGGGCGGCTCGCGCTGACGGACCTCAACAACCTCGTGATGCCCCTGATCCGCTACGACCTCGGGGACATCGCGATCGCCTCGGACGAGATCGCGGGGGGCTTCCCGGTGATCGAGCAGATCCTCGGACGGAGCTCGGAGGTCCTCACCCTTCCGAGCGGCAAGGTCCTGGCGACCGTCACGATCGGCAACGTCCTGTTCCTCGAGCAGGACATGGGCAGCTGGGTCCGGTTCTACCAATGCGCGCAGACCGCGGAGAACGAGCTCGAGCTGCGGGTCGTGTGGGAGGACGAGCCGCCGCCGGGACTCCGGGAACGGATGGTGGAGCTCCTGGGGAGCGCCGCGGATCCCGACACCGTCATCCGCGTCCGCGACGTCGACGACGTGGGTCGCCTCCCGTCGGGGAAGGTCTGGGTCGTCCGGCGCGAGTTCTGAGCGGGGCCGCTAGCTCCGCGCGTCGATCTCCTCACGGCGGCGGAACCACCGCGCGACGTCGTGCGGCGTGATGATCCCGACGACCTCTTCGCCCTCGACGACGAGCACCCGGTGGACCTCGCCGTCCTGCAGCTTCGTGAGCACCACGTCCATGCCGGTCCCGGGCGTGACCGTCACCTGATCGTCGACCGCGCCCATCGCCTCGCGCACGCGTGCCTCGCCCCAGCGCTCGCGCGGAAGGCGCTTCACGGCTCGCAGCGTGACGAGCCCGAGCGTTCGCCCGCCCTCCTCGACGGGGAACGCGCTGTGGTCGTACCGCATGAAGAATCGGTCGACCACCTCCTGAAGCGTCAGGTCCGGGGCGACCGCGACCAGGTCGCGCGCCATGACGCTCTCGGCGTCGACCTTCTCCAGCATCCGCTGGATCTGCATCTGCTCGTAGGAGTTCGCCGCAGCCTGCGCCAAGAACCAGCCGATGAACGCGAACCAGATCCCGCCGGCGAGCGAGCCCGCGAACACGGACCAGATCCCGACCCCGACGAGGAGGTAGCCGACGACCTGCCCGGCGAAGCTCGCGACCCGCGTCGCCGTCTGCAAGCTGCCGGTCGCCTTCCACACCGCCGAGCGCAGCACGCGGCCCCCGTCGAGCGGGAAGCCCGGGACGAGGTTGAAGATCGCGAGCAGGAGGTTCACCCAGCCGAGGTAGCCGAACATCCCAGCGACGGGCGCGGGCAGGACGCCGTCCCCCCAGATCCCGACCGCGCCGAAGACGAGCGCCAGTGCCACGCTCGTGAGCGGCCCGACGACGCTGATCACGAACTCGTCCCACGGTCCGCGCGACTCGACCTTCGCGTGGGTGGCGCCGCCGAACAGGAACAGCGTGATCCCCCGAACCGGGATCTTCCGCCGGACGGCCATCAACGAGTGCGCCATCTCGTGGGTGAGGACCGAGCCGAAGAACAGCAGGGCCGCCGCGACCGCGAGGATCACCGCCGCCGGCGTGCTGAGCTCGCGGTAGATGAACGTGAACCTGAGGTAGAGGCTGTAGGTGATCAGCAGCGCGATCAGGATCCACGACTGGTCGATCCGGATCTCGATCCCGGCCACCCGGCCTACCCGCCACGAATTCCCGAACATGGAGCGAGCATACCCACCACCGTAGAATCGCCGCGATGAGCGACGCCGCCGAGGGAGCAGGGACGGAGGTCGAGGCGCTCCGGCGGCAGCTCCAGGCCGCCGAGGAGCGCGAGGCCGCCGTCAGCGAGCTCCTCGAGTCGATCGCTCGCTCTACCTTCGACCTCGATTCGCTGCTGCAAACGGTGATCGACCGCGCCGTCCGCCTCTGCGAGGCGGACACCGGCAACATCGCCCGTCACGACGGCGACGTCTTCCGCGTCGTGGCGTTCACCCGCTCCCCCGCCGATTACGAGGAGTTGGTCCGCCGCCGCGTCTACGTGCCGGAGCGCGGGTCGGTGATCGGGCGGACCCTGCTGGAGCGGCGCGTCGTCCAGATCGAGGACGTCCTGCAGGATGCCGAGTACGCCCTCACCGAGCTGCAGGCGGTGGGTGGCTACCGTTCGCTGCTGGCAGCGCCGATGCTTCGCGATGGCGAGGCGATCGGGGCGATCGCCGTCGCGAGGAACGAGGTGCGTCCGTTCACCGACGCCGAGGTGCGCCTGCTCAGCACGTTCGCCGACGAGGTCGTCCTCGCGATCGAGACGATCCGCCTGTTCCGCACCGTCGAGCACCAGCGGGAGGAGCTGGCGCGCTACGCCCCCGAGGTCGCGACCCTGCTCGCGACGGAGGAGGGCCAGCGGCTGCTCGCGGGACACCGCCGCGAGATCACCGCGCTCTTCTCGGACCTCCGCGGCTTCACCGCGTTCGCCGAGACCGCGGAGCCGGAGGAGGTCCTCGGCGTCCTGCGGGATTACTACGCGGCCGCCGGCGAGGTCATCACGGCGAATGGCGGATCCGTCGAGCAGTTCGCGGGAGATGGGTTGATGGCCTTCTTCAACGACCCCGTGCCCGCCCAGGACCACGAGCTGGCGGCGGTGCGGAGCGCGGTGGAGATGCGCGAGCGCTTCGACGCCCTCGCCGAGCGATGGCGGAAGCGCGGGTACGAGCTCGGGCTTGGGGTGGGCGTCGCGTCCGGGTACGCGACGCTCGGCCGCGTGGGGTTCGAGGGCCGCTACGACTACGCCGCGATCGGCACGGTCGTGAACCTCGCGGCGCGACTGAGCGACGTCGCGGGACCGGGTGAGATCCTCCTGAGCCAGCCCGTGCACGCCGCCGTCGAGGACCACGTGCGCACGGAGCCACCCCGCGAGCTCCACCTCAAGGGATTCAGCCGCTCGACCGTCGCCTTCCAGGTCATCGGCCTGGGCGCCTGACCGTCGAAGGGAGTGAGGTGGAGCTGAGGGGATTCGAACCCCTGACCTCCTCCATGCCATGGAGGCGCGCTACCAACTGCGCCACAGCCCCGCGGGGCCGATTCTAGCAGGCGGATTTCAGCGCCAGTCGACGGTGACGACGTCGATGGGCTCGGGGATCCCTTTCAGCTCGACGCGCCGCGGCTCGCTCGCGGTGAAGCGCCTGCCGGTCGTCGCGACCGTCGACAGGCTTGCGACGATCTCGTCCGCGCCGCCGATCGCGCCGACCCGAGCGGCCTCGTGGACGCCCCTTCCCCGGTAGTCCCCATCGACCTTCGAGGCCTCGGTCGCGTGGACCCCGATGCGGATCCGCGGGGCGAACCCCGCTTCCTTCCGGTGCTCGGCGAGCCGGCGCTGGATGTCGACGGCACAGGCGAGCGCCTCCTCCTGCGTCTCGAACGCGACGAAGAACCCGTCGCCGGTGTGGTCCACCTCCTCGCCGCGGTGCGCCTCGAATGCCCCCCGGAGCGTGCGGTCGTGCCACGCCAGGATCTGCTCCCAGGCCTCGTCCCCCATCGCCGCGACGAGGTTCGTCGAGCCGACGATGTCGGTGAACATGAACGTCGGGTGGACCCGCTCGGCTACCTCTTCGCGGACCCCCTCGAGCAGCTTCGTCACCCGAGCCGCGTCGAGCGGCGCGCCCAGCCGCTCGAACGTCGCGCGCGACGCTTCCAGCTCGAGCGTGGCGGAACCCTCGTCCCCGGCGGCGCGATACGCCTCCCCGAGGAGCGCGCGCGTCTCGGCCGCCTCGTAGGGCAAGTCGATCTCGCTCCACAGCCGGCGCGCCTGGCGCAGCGTCGCGATCGCCTCCTCGTGCCTCCCCTCCGCGTCCTCGACGGAACCCCGGGTCGTCAGCGCCTGCGCGCGGAAGGCGGTCGTCTCGTAGAGGTCCGCGGTCGCGCTCAGCTCCTCGCTCATCTCGCACGCACGGTCCACGTCCCCGCCGGCGAGAGCCACGCGTGCCCGCGCCGGGAGGAGCTTCGCCCGCCGCAGCCGATCCTCGGCACTCAGCTCCTCAAGCGCGCGGTCGAGCGAGGTACGTGCCTGCTCGATCTTGCCTTCGGCCAGCAGCAGCAGGGCCAGTCCCGGCTGAGGCTCCCGCCCCAGCTCGTGCGCCTGCCGGAACGCGCTTGTCGCACCCGCGACGTCGCCCATCCGCAGTCGCATGTTCCCGAGCTCGTCGAAGGCGGCTCCCGCGTGGGTCAGCAACCCGTGGCTCTCGAGCTCCACGCAGGCTCGCTCCACTTCCTCGATCGCGTCCGCCCATGACCCGCGCAACCGCATGATCTCGGCGCGGTGGACGCGGCAGACGCCCGGGAACCCGCTGATGGACTGGCGCTCGCACCAGCGCTTCGCCGCCTCCGTCCACTCCCCGGCGCGGCCGTAGTCGCCCAGCCTCGCACACGCGTTGATGACGTTGCAGTACACGACGCCGGTCACGAACGGTGAGAGCTCGCCCGAGACGGCGGCCACCGTCGCCTCATCCTGGAGGCTGCGTCCCTCTTCCACGCGGCCGAGGGCCACGAGCGCGTCGCCCTTCCCCTGCAGGGCGAGCGCCAGGAGGTCGCGGTCACCGAGGCGCGTCGCCAGGTCCAGCGCCTCCTCGCACAGCCCCAGGGCGCGCTCGTGGTCGCCGTCCTTCTCTGCGGCGGCTCGCGCCCTGGCCCGCAGGAGCCACCCGTGCGCTCGAGACTCCGGCAGCCCCTCCAACAGGCGCTCGGCGCGACTGAGCCACGCACCCGCGATCGCTCCGTCGGCGCGGTTGAGGTGGTCGCGAGCGAGGATGAGCGCGAACATGGCCGCCTCCTCGGGCTGACTCGCATCGAGGTACGCGGCGTAGGCCCGTTCGCGCGCCGAGATGGCCTCCCCGATGTGCCCAGCCCACCAGGCGGCCTCACCGAGCGCCGCGATGTCCTCCGGCGCGAGCGAACCCTCTCGGTCCGCACGCGACAGGAGGTCGTACCCCTCGCTCCACGCGTGCCGGTCGATCGCCGCACGCCCTGCTGCGACCGGGTCCTCTTCGAGGGAAGGCGCGTCCGTCACGCTCGTCATTCTGACACCGCGCCCGAGGGGCCGGGCTACCCGCTTGAGGCGGCCCGATCCTGCCAGGGAAGAACGGGGGCGTCGGCCCAGAGGCGCTCGAGCGAGTAGAACTCCCGCTCCTCGGCGTGGAAGACGTGGACGACGATGTCGACGTAGTCGAGCAGGACCCAGCGGCCCTCGCGCTCCCCCTCCCGCCGGACGGGCTTCACGTCCTGGTTCCGGAGCGCGCGCTGGACCTCCTCGGCGATCGTCCGGACCTGTCGGTCGTTCGTGCCCGAGGCGAGGACGAAGAAATCCGTGATGCCGATCAGCGACCGCACATCCATCACGACGATGTCCTCGGCCTTCTTCGAGGAGGCCGACCGCGCGGCCACGATCGCGAGGTCGCGGGAGCTCGTCACGCGGCCCGGAAGTCCCTCCCGACGATCACCGTGACCTCGGCGACCCGCGACGACTGCGGATCGAGGGCGACCCGCCCGACGCCGAGCAGCTCCCGGGCGAGCCTCGCCTCATCCAGGAACCGCTCGTCGGTGGCCGCGATCAGTGTCTCCTTCACGTCGAACGTCGATGCGTTCTGCGAGGATACCAGCCGGAACCCGGCCGGAACGAGCTTCCGCGCGACCCGCTCGCCGATCCCGGGGATCCCGTTGCCGTTGAGGACGACCAGCCGCACCGGCTCGGCCGTGCGCGCCGTGCGTGCGAACCGCTCGCGCGCGAGCGCCGCGACCGCCTCGGCCTCGGCCCGAACGAGCCCGGACCCCGCCTCGACGACCGGCAGGTCGATCGCGCGGGCCCCGCCGACCCCGGCAGAGGTCACGATCCGGGCCGCGTCGCGCGGGAGCGCCCCGGCGAGGACGCGCGGGCGGGCGGCGGTCGCAGCCAGGAGACCGTCCAGCAC
>DATLGG010000217.1:0-9665 GCA_035540615.1 Actinomycetota bacterium
ATCCCGGAGCGCGCGCCGGTGGAGGACCACTACGCCCTGAACCGGGCCGCGGAGGAGCTGCGGGCGCTCGGCATCCGTCTCGCCGCCGACGACGCCGGCGCCGGCTTCGAGAGCCTCGGGCACATCCTCGAGCTCCGGCCGGAGCTGATCAAGTTCGACGTCGCCCTGACCCGCGACGTCGATACCGATCCCGTCCGACACGGGCTCGCACGGTCCCTCGTCGACTTCGCGAGACAGTTCGACGCGCTCTTGGTCGCCGAGGGGATCGAGACCCGTGCGGAGCTCGAGGCGTTGCGGGAGCTCGGGTTCGGCTTCGGTCAGGGGTTCTTCCTAGGGCGCCCCGGCGGTCTGCCGCTCGCCGAGCGGCCCCTGCCGCAGGACGACTAGCGGTCGACGGCCCGCTCCGCGACGGCCTCTGGGTCGATGTCCCCGATCGTCGACGGCGGGCACAGGTAGAAGCCCTGACCGAGCGTGACGCCGAGCTCGCGTAGCTCGTCGAGCTGCTCCCTCGTCTCGATCCCCTCCGCGACGATCGTCGCCGGCAGCTCCTCGGCGAAGGCGATCAGGCCCGCCGCCAGCGCCCGCTTCGCTCGGTCGGAGTCGATCTGCCGCGTGAGCTCGATGTCGAGCTTGATCAGATCCGGAGCCAGGCGCAGGACGTGCCGGAGGCTGGCGAATCCCGCGCCGGCGTCATCGACCGCCAGGCGGGCGCCCTTCTCTTTGATCGTGCGGAGGGGCCGGGCGAGGGCATCGTAGTCGTGGACGGGCGCATGCTCCGTCGCCTCGATCACGAGCCGGTGGTCCTCACCGTCGAGGAGCTCGAGGAAGGCCGGCGAGACCAGGGTCTCGGGTGAGAGGTTCACCGCGAGGAAGATCCCATCCGCTGCTGCACACGCCGCTCTCGCGCGACGCAGCGCAAGAAGCTCGAGCTCGCAGCCGAGCCCGACCTGCCGTGCCGCCTCGAACCAGGCGAGCGGCGGCCGGTGCGATCCCGTGAACCGCGAGAGGGCCTCGAGGCCGACGACATCGCCGTTGCGCAGGTCGACGATCGGCTGGAAGACGATGCGGGGGCCGCCTCCGCGAAGCACGTCGCGGACCTCGGCTTCGACCGCACGCAAGCGCCGGTCCTGGTCGCGGTGGCCGTTGAGGTGCTCGCCGACGCGCGCGACGACGGTCCGCGGGTCGCGGACGGTGGACCGGCCGCGGGGGAAGGGACGTTCGGCCATCGTTCGCTCGTTATGCGCCGGTTCGGGCGTCCGCGCAAGTCCCCCATCCGTCCGACACGGTCGCGCTGGCGCTGGCGGCCCCTCCGCCACCGCGGGCCGGAGGGGTGGACGTCTTCCGCCCCGAATCCCATCTATGAGGCGCGGTGCCCTGCCGCGCCGGGAGGAGGACGGGATGAACACCAAGGCACTCACGTGCGTTCTCACGCTTGCCGGCGTGCTCGCGGCGGCGGTCCCCGCCGGTGCGGCCGGCGCTGTGACGGTCGACTCCGCAACGCGGGCGGGAGACACCCTCGCGGTCGGCGGAGGCTCCACCTACGCGGCTCAACCCAACGTCACCCTCGGGACGGATGCCCGGGAGGACGCGCCACCCGGGTTCGCCCAGATCGGAGGGGACCTTGCGTCGGTCGCGTTGAGCACGAACCTCGATGGCGAGACGACGCTGCGCCTGCTCTGGGCGGTGTCACCGGGACTGAACAGTGTCCCGCTGGTGACGCACGGGTGGACGTTCTGCATCTCGGGGGACGGCTGCTACGAGCTCCAGACGCAGCGGTTCACCTTCGGCACCCACAACAGCCTGCCGACCGCGGCTGACAGCGCCCTGTACCGCTGCGCCGACGAGACCTGCGAGATCGAGGGGCGGACCAAGCTCACGACACCGTGGATCCCGACCTACTTCGACGGCCAGGGCTCCACGACCACGCTGCCGGCGGCGCTCGGCCTCGCGCCGGGGAAGGTCATCACCTCCGTCACCGCGGACCCTCTCGGGCCCGTCTACGCCGCGGCTGGCTTCGCCAACCCTGCGACCGTCCAGCGCGGCACCGTTGACGGCATCCCGACGGTCGCGGCGTACGAGGTCCCCCGCCGCCAGGTCTCCGTCGCGGTTGCTCAGCCGGGACTCAACCCCGCCCAGGTCGACTACGGCACCAGCGTCACCCCGAACCCGAACGGCACCTGGTCGGCGTCGCTCGACGTGGCGGGTCTCAGCGGCAGCTACACGGTCTACGCCCGCGCCTGCTACGGCGCGAACAACTGCGCCTACACGACGAGGTCCGTCTCGCTCTGAGGCGGTTCGAGAGCGGCATGCGTCGCGAAGAGGAAAAGGAGAACGGGATGAAGAGGATGATCGGATCGGGACTCGCGGTGGGGCTCCTGGCGCTCGCCGTGCCGGCCGGGGCGTCGGGGACCGTCAGCGTCACGTCCACGACGAGGACCGGGGACACGCTGCGCGCATCTGGGGGATCCACCTTCGCGGCCCAGCCGTACCTGACCGTCGGGACGGACGCCTCGGGTGACGCTCCCGATGGATGGCAGCAGACCGGCGGCGATCTGGTGAAGGCGGAGATCTCCGGCACGCTGGAGGACACCCTGCGGTTCCGAGTGACCGTCGATCAGATGCTCGCGCTCGTGGCGGGGTTCCCGGCGTACCAGTTCGGCTGGAACTTCTGCGTCAGCGGCGGGAGCTGCTACGAGCTCAACCTGACGCGCGTGAAGGCGGACATGGCGAACAACACCGCTGCTGCGCCGCCTCACTGGTACCTGTTCCGGTGCGGCAACGAGCAGTGCACGCCGGCGAACCAGATCCGGGTTGCCGATGGGCAGGCGCAGGTCTTCCAGAGCGACCGTACCTACATCGCGACCGTGCCGATGCTTTCGATGGGTGCGAGGCCGGGCGACGTGATCACGCCGAAGGCGGTGGACGCGAAGGGGCCCGTCTTCAGCGCCTTCGGGGCGCCCTACCCGACGCAGATGCAGCGGGGGTCCGGTGACGGGATCGAGACCGTGGCCCCGTACCGGATCCCGAAGCGGGAGGTGTCGGTCGCGGTCGACGCGCCGGGACAGGCGCCCGACTCGGTCGGCTACACGACCACGGTCACGCCCGCGGCGACCGGGGCATGGTCGGCCACCTTCGACGTGTTCGGTCGGAGTGGCGCCCACGCGGTCTACGCGAAGGCGTGCTTCGGCGAGAACAACTGCGCGTACGCCCAGGCGCCGGTGACGCTGTAGGACCCCGAACGTTCGAAGCCCCCGGCTGCCCGTGGCCGGGGGCTTCGTTCGTTCCGGGTGACCCCGGCTGAGCGGCTAGCCGACCGCCTTGATGATCTCGTCCTCGAGGCCCTCGAAGCGCTCGAGGAACGCGACCCGCTCCGTCTTGAACCGGTCGACGAACGCGTCGTACTCCGCGATCCGCCCCTGCGCCTCGTACAGCCGGCGCGGCTGGAGCAGGTCGGGGTCGTCGAGGTCCGGGACCGACTCCGCGACCTGGTAGCCGAAGTCGGGGTCCTCGGTCCAGCGGATCGTCCCCTCGGCGATCGCCTTCACGACCGCGGACGAGTGCGGGATCTTGACCTTCTTCGAGCGCTCGTCGTCGGCCTTGCCGCCGACGCGCCCGGTGTTCATGAGGAACACCTCGATCGGGTGCGACCCCAGGAGCTCGAGGATCCGGTTCCCCTGCTGGTCGTGCCGGAGCGGGAAGAACGGGTTCGTCCCGGGGACCCGGAGGAACTTGCCCTCCTCGGCCTTCCCGCCCGCGGAGGTGCCGGTCGTCTCGCCGAGCATGAAGTACGCAGCGGCCTGCGCCTGCGTCAGCTTCGCGACGGCCGGGATGATGTTCTCGTTCCAGTTCAGGATCAGCAGGTAGTCGACGGTCCCGACCTCGCGCGGGTCGCGGAAGCGCCCGAGCGCGTCCATCCCGAACACCGCGCGGCCGTTCTTCGTGTACGAGGTCTCGAAGAAGTTCACGTTGCCCTCGTCGTCCTGGTACACGTTCTCGAGGTACGACTCGGGTCGGGTGACGGCGTTGTAGATGTTCGGCTCGAAGTCGGGGTCGAGCGAGAACGTCTTCGCGAAGCAGCCGTTCTCGGTCCCGTAGACCTTGCCGCCCGGCATCAGCGCGACGAAGTCGTCCTGCACCGGCAGTGACTCGTTCTGGGTCGTGAACGTCGTGGTCGTCTTGCCAGTGCCGGAGAGGCCGATGATGAGGAAGGTCTTCTCGCCGCGGTCGGTCGGGATCACCTTGCATCCCGCGTGGAGCGCGAGGCCGCCGCGGTCGTAGACGATCGTGTTCCACATGCGGAGGCCGCCCTTCTTCGACTCCCCGAAGTAGTCGGAGTTGAGGACGCGCGTGACGCCGTTGTCGAGGTCGACCGCGATGCAGCGGTCGTCGGGGTAGCCGGGCAGCGGCAGGTTCGGCGTGTAGATGATCTGGACCTCGGGCTCGCCACCCTCGCGCGGGTAGTAGAGCTTCTGCTGCATCCCGGCGATGTTCGCGTTGCGCTTCTCGATCGTGAGGCGCGCGGGCGTGCGGAAGCCTTCCACGTTGCCGATGTAGCCGTCGACGACGATCATCTCCTGCTCGGCGATGTAGTCGTCCTGGAGCTTCGCGATCCGCTCGTACTCCTCGCGCGTGATCGTCTGCCCGCTCGTGATCGACGGGTCGTCCGTCACGATGTAGGTGCTCCCCGCGCTGCGCGAGGTGGCCCGGGTCTGGACGTTCAGGTTCCCGAACTCCGTGACCCGCGCGTTCTCCATCTCCTCGCTGAACGCGCGCAGCTCTTCGGGGGAGGGGTTGTCGTGGATCTTCTTCGCTCGCATCGGTCGCGTCACCTCGTGGTCGGGAAAGACGCTCAGTCTACTCCAGCGAGGCGGGCATCAACCGCGAAGCGGGCGTCAGCGGCTCTGCTCGACCTCGAAGTAGAGGCGCACCTCGGTGCGGTAGCGAGCGATGCGGTTGCCCTCGACCTCGGTGGCGGTGCCGAGGACCTCGAGCCGCGTGATGTTGCGGATCGTCTTCGACGCCTCCCGCAGGGCCTCGCGGGCGGCGTCCCCCCACGACATCTCCGAGACCCCCTCCAGCTCGATCGTGTTGATCACCGGCATCGCATCCTCCTCGGCCGTCGTATCCCGGTCGATTATGGTGAAGCGGTCGGCCGAAGGGAACCCGATGTCCCAGCTCTCCGAAGACGAGCTCCTCCGCGCGATCCGGAAGGTCGTGGCCGAGGACGCGCCGGGCGTGGTGATCCCGGTCGGCGACGACGCCGCGGTCGTGGACCCCGGACGGGCGCTCTCCGTGCTGACGGCGGACCTCCTGATCGAGGGTGTCCACTTCGACCTCGACGCGACCTCCGCCCACGACCTCGGCTACAAGGCAGTCGCCGTGAACGTGTCCGACCTCGCGGCGATGGGCGCGGCCCCGCGCTTCGCCCTCGTCTCCCTCGGCCTGCAGCCCGACGTGGACGCAGCCTGGGTCATGGACCTCTACGGAGGCATGCGGGAGGCGGCCGGCGAGTACGGCCTGGCGCTGGTCGGCGGCGACCTGAGCCGCGCGAAGGAGCGCGTGATCGGGGTGACGGCGGTCGGAGCCGTCGCGAAGGGGAAGGCGGTGACGCGCTCGGGGGCGCGCCCCGGCGACGCGATCGTCGTGACCGGAGCGCTCGGGGCCGCGGCGGCGGGCCTCCTGCTGGCGAAGCGCGCTCCCCACGACGTGCGCGGACCGCTGGGCACCGATGAGGGGAAGGAGGCGGTCCGGGCCCTGCTCCGTCCGCACGCCCGCGTCGGGGAGGGGGAGACGCTCGCGCAGGCCGGCGCCACCGCGATGATCGATCTCTCCGACGGCCTCGCGATCGACCTGCACCGCCTGTGCGAGGAGAGCGGGACGGGCGCCCGCGTCCGCCTCGCCGACGTGCCGCTGGCGACGGGGCTCGAGGGTCTCGCGGCCGCGCTCGAGGCCGAGGCCTGGCCCCTGGCGCTCGGCGGCGGCGAGGACTACGAGCTGCTGGCGACGCTCTCGCCGGAGGTCGTGGAGCCCACGCGGCAGAAGCTGCGGGATCGCTTCGGCACGCCGCTCACGCGCATCGGCGAGATCACCGACGCCGACGTCGTCGCCGTCGGGCCGGACGGCCTCGAACAGCCGCTCGAGCGCGCGGGGTGGGAGCACTTTGGCTGAGCCGCGGCGCGCGCTCACGGTTGCGGGTTCGGACTCGGGCGGCGGGGCGGGGATCCAGGCCGACCTCAAGACCTTCCAGGCGCTCGGGGTCTTCGGCACGACGGCGATCACCGCCGTCACCGTGCAGAACACGAAGGGCGTGTCCGGCTACGAGGAGATCTCGCCGGAGGTCGTGGCGGAGCAGATCCGCGCGGTCGTGACGGACATCGGGGTCGACGCGGCGAAGACCGGGATGCTCGCCTCCGCCCCGATCGTCGAGGCGGCGGCGGAGGCGCTGCGCGAGACGCGGGTGCCCAACCTCGTGGTCGACCCCGTGTTCCTCTCGAAGCACGGGCACCCGCTCCTCCAGGAGGACGCGGTGGAGGCCCTCCGTCGGCGCATCCTGCCGCTGGCGACGCTCGTGACGCCGAACCTGCCCGAGGCCGAAGGTCTCGCGGGTTTCCCGATCCGCTCGGACGACGACATGGAGCGGGCCGGGCGCGCGATCCTCGACCTCGGCGCGCGAGCGGTCCTCGTGAAGGGCGGCCACCGTGAGGGTCCGCAGGCGACGGACCTGCTGGTGATGGCCGACCGCGTGGAGTGGATCGAGGGAAGCCGCATCGATACCCCGCACACGCACGGGACCGGCTGCGTCCTCGCGGCTGCCGCCGCCGCGTACCTCGCGAGGGGGGAGGACCTCCCCGAAGCGGTCCGCGGGGCGAAGCGCTTCGTCACGGGGGCGATCCGCCACGCCCTCCCCATCGGGCAGGGGATCGGCCCGGTCGACCCGGCCTGGCGCGACCGGGCCTGAGGCCCGCTCTGCTGTGCAGCTGCACAAAGGGTCGTCGCCGATCCGCGTCGAACACAGCGGCATGCGATCCCTCCGGGCCGTCCCGGTCCTGCTGTGCTCGCTCGTCCTGTCGCTGGTGGCGACGACTCCGGCCGCCGCCTACCAGCGTCCCGGCCTGACCGTGCGCCTCTCCGAGAGCGCCCAGGGAGAACAGGGGAACCACGAGTCGACCCACTCGGCGATCAGCCACGATGGCCGCTTCGTGGCGTTCGCGAGCCAGTCGTCGAACCTCGTGCCGGGCGACACGAACGGATCGCTCGACATCTTCGTCCGCGACCTCGTCGGCGGGACGATCGAGCGGGCCTCGGTCTCGAGCACCGGCGTCCAGAGCGACCGGAACTCGTTCAACCGTCCCGCGATCTCTCCCGACGGGCGCTTCGTCGCGTTCCAGAGCCTCGGGACGAACCTCGCCCCCGGCGGAGGGAACGGGTCGGCGCAGATCTTCCTGCGCGACCGGGCGCGCGGAACGACCGAGCGGATCTCGATCGCGAGCGACGGCGCGATGGGGAACGGGATCTCGTCGCAGCCGGCCATCTCGGCCGACGGACGGTTCGTCGTGTTCCAGAGCCAAGCCTCGAACCTCGTGCCGGACGACACGAACGCCACGTACGACGTGTTCGTCCGCGACCGCGTGGAGGGAACCACCGAGCGCGTGAGCGTGTCGACCGACGGGGCCGCCGCCAACGCGGGCATGTACGACTCGCCGGCGATCTCCGCCGACGGCCGCTACGTGGCCTTCGCGACGCAGGCCTCGAACCTCGTGGCTGACGACACGAACGCCGCGCTCGACGTCTTCGTCCGCGACCGCGCAGCCGGGACCACGCGACGGATCTCCGTGTCCAGCGCGGGCGCCCAGGGCGACGATCACTCCTACGCCCCGACGATGAGCGCGGATGGGCGGACCGTCGCGTTCATCAGCCGGGCGACCACCCTGATCCCGAGCGACGCCAACTACACCTACGACATCTTCCTGCGCGACATCGAGCGCGGGACGACGGAACGCGTGGCGCTCACGGCGGCGGGTCGCGATCCGAACGCCGAGTCCTACTACCCATCGATCAGCGCCGACGGCTCGGTCGTCGCGTTCGTGAGCGAAGCGTCCAACCTCGTCCCCGGCGACACGAACGGCCGCTCGGACATCTTCGTTCGGAACCGGGTCACCGATACGACCGAGCGGATCTCCGCCTCGCTCGCGGGCGGCGCGTCGAACGAACGATCGGGTTCTCCGTCGCTGAGCGGCGACGGCCGCGTCGTCTCGTTCCAGAGCTTCGCGTCGAACCTGGTGCCCGGGGACACGAACGGCCGCGGCGACGTGTTCGTGCGCGACCGTGGCCCCGCCCTCGGCCTCGGCGGCCTGACGGCTCGGGTCGAGAACGAGGGGGTCGCCGTCTCGGGGTGGTCGACCTTCTCGGGCGCAACGATCTCCGCGGCGACCGACGCGGAAGACGTCCTCCCCGTGACCGGCCTCGCTGGATCCGACATCGCCCGGGCACGCGTGGTGCATCGGCCCGAGGACGAGGATCTGCTCCTCCGGATCGACCTGGCCGCACTCCCGAGCCGCGACGGCTGGGCGTCCCCCTGGGCGCATTTCGGGTTCCGGTTCTCCGTGGGAGCGACCCGCTACGAGGTCCGATCGATCTCGGGGCTCACCGGCTCGAGCCTGTACCGCTGCGCCCCTGACTGCATCGAGCAGGAGCGCCTCTCCGGCGGCGTCGGAACCGCTGGGGAAGACGTCCTCGTCGCGGTCCCGCTCGCGGCCGTCGGGGCGCTCCCGGGAGCCCAGCTCACCGATGTCTCCGCCTATACGGCGCTCGGCCCGCCCCAGGCTCGGCTCGACGAGACGATGGTCGACGAGCTCGATCTCCCGAGCGCCGTCGTTCCGCGCATCGAGGTGACGCTCGGGCTCGCCTCCGCCGAGACCCCCGAGGAGGAGGTTCGGTTCGACGTCGCCGCCCCACTGGAGGTCGGTCGCTTCTCACGGATCCTCGACGGGAGGGCGCTCGGCTCCGGGGAGCACCGCGTGTGGGCACGTGCGTGCCTCGGGGGCACCTGCTCGACGAGCTTCCGGGTCGTCGAGGGCTGACGTCTCGCCGCGCGCGGGCGGCAGCTTTGGGCAGTTGCACAGAGGAAGGCGAGCATCCCGGGGCGAATCTCCGGGGATGATGACCAGACGCGCCTCCGTCGCGCTCCTCGCGCTGCTGCTCCTCATCGCGCTCTCGTCGCCGGCGGCCGCCTACCCGCGTCCCGGCCGGACCGACCAGGTCTCCGTCGCCCCGTCCGGGAAGGCGGCGGACGGCTTCGTCGTCTACCCCTCGATCTCCGGCGACGGACGTCACGTCGTGTTCGTGAGCGACGCACCGAACCTCGTCGCCGGCATCTCCCCGGAGGGGGACCACGTGTTCGCGCACGACCGCGCGACCCGTCGCACCGAGATCGTCTCGGTCCGCTCCGACGGCACGCTGCCGCCGGGACGGAGCAAGATCGCGACGGTCAGCGACGACGGCCGATCGGTCGCGTTCGACTCGACCGAGCGCCTCGTGCCGGAGGACACCGGGGACCACCTCGACATCTACGTGCGCGACCGCGCCCTCGACGTGACGCGGCGCGCGTCGGTCGGCCATGACGGACGACAGGCGAACGCCGACGCCGGGTTGCACGGCCTCTCCGG